>JBBSVG010000171.1:0-6262 GCA_038233775.1 Bacteroidota bacterium
CGCTCGACCGTTGAAGCTGCTTAGGACCGACGTTCCACGTGAAACGTTAAAGTCGTGTCGATTGGGTTAGGTTCCACGTGGAACAGAGGAGGATAGGGGGAGAATGGGATGATTGCTCTAAGCGAACTGTATCGAGATATCCGCGACGTTGCTGCGGTACGCGAGATCGTGAGCAGCACAGAAAGCTGGCTGAGTGTAAGTGGCGCTCCCGGTTCGTTGGAGAGGCTTGTCGTTGGGGCATTGTGGCAGGCGGAGCAGAAGCAGATGCTCTATCTAACGGCTACGGGAGAGAGTCGAAGACAGGCGTACGAGGATCTATCGGAGTTGATCGGCGCCGCTCATCTGGCAGAATACCGGGGACCTGAGCCGGGCGGTCGTTACCACGAAGACCGTGAGCTGATTCGCATCGTCGAGCAGACCGATACCCTGCGCGCCCTTCATGATGGGTGGCAGGGTATCATGGTGATGACCCCTGAGTCGCTGTTGCAGCGGGTGAGTGAGCCGGAGCGGGTCGAGCAGAGTACCTCGCGACTGAACGTGGGTGAGGAGGTTCGTCTCACAACGCTCGAAGTCGAACTCATCTCGAAAGGCTTCGAGCAGAAACCGTTCATCGAGGTGCCCGGCGACTATGCGATCCGAGGCGGCATCTTCGACATCTACCCCTTCGTCGGCAAGCATCCGCTTCGGCTGGAGTTCTGGGGCGACATGATCGAGTCGATTCGTGAGTTCGACGAGTTGACGCAGCGGTCCATTCGCGAACTGCCCCAAGCGGTGTTGGTGCCGAACCTGAACGAGCGAACCGCTGGCGAGCAGGGGGGAGTCAGCAGCTTGCTCCGGCATCTGCAACGGGACTGTCGGGTGGTCATTGGGCATGGCGTTCGGTTGGCCGAAACGCTGGACAAACGGTACGACCACCTGATTTCGCCACGAGCCAGGCGTGAGGAGTTGGACCGCTATATCCCGCCCAAGCTGCTGATCGAGGAATTGGACCTGTTCCGTCGGGTCTCGTTCAACGGAGTAGAGGAAGGCGGCGGAACCGTCATCGATCTGGGTGCCGAGTTGCAACCGGCGTTTCACGGCAACGTCGAGATGTTCGCGGAAGTGATGAATGTCGCCCGAGCGCAGGGGATGACGTGTTATGTGCTCTGCGAGGGCGACGCGCAGATCAGACGGATGCAGGAGCTGCTGGAGGGGAAGGGCAGCTACGAGGTGATCCCAGACTCGCTACACAGCGGGTTCGTCTTCCCGGCTGCCAAGAAGCTGGTTTTCACCGAGCATCAACTGTTCGACCGCTACCGCCGCCGCGAGGTTGAGGGACAGCGACAGATGCGCCGGGGGATGAGCCTGCGCGAGTTGCGCGACCTGAAGCCGGGTGACTATGTGGTCCACACCGATCATGGGATCGGCAAGTTCGTCGGACTAGAGAAGATTCGGGTCCGAGGTGCCGAGCAGGAGAGCCTGAAGGTCATCTACGACGAGCAGGACGTGTTGTATGTCAACATCAACAAGCTCAACCGGATTCAGAAATATTCCTCGGAGGAAGGCCACACGCCGAAGCTGAATCGGCTGGGATCGGATGCGTGGGAGCGGTCGAAAGCCCGAACGAAGGGCAAGATCAAGGACATCGCCCGCGAACTGATCCGGCTCTACGCAAGGCGACGGATGGAGCCAGGCTTCAGCTTCGGACCAGATACCCACTGGCAAACCGAACTCGAAGCGTCGTTCATGTACGAGGACACGCCCGATCAGGCCAGCGCGACGGTGGCCGTCAAGGCCGACATGGAGAATCCGCATCCGATGGACCGGCTGGTCTGCGGCGATGTCGGCTTCGGCAAAACGGAGATCGCGATTCGGGCCGCATTCAAAGCCGTGATGGGCGGCAAGCAAGTGGCCGTGCTCGTCCCGACGACGGTGCTGGCTCAACAGCACTACGAGACCTTTTGCAAGCGCATCAGCCGTTTCCCGGTCAAGGTGGCGATGGTTTCGCGGTTCCGCACTGCTGGCGAGATCAAAGAAACGCTGCGGAAAACCGCTGGCGGCGAGGTCGATATCCTCATCGGCACCCACCGCCTGATCTCGAAGGATGTCACCTTCAAGGATCTCGGTCTGCTCGTCATCGACGAGGAGCAGCGGTTCGGCGTCACGACAAAAGAGAAATTAAAAGAGATGCGGGCGGCGGTTGACACGCTGACGCTGACGGCGACGCCGATTCCGCGAACGCTGCATTTGTCGCTGATGGGCGCTCGCGACCTGTCGATCATCGCGACGCCGCCGCGCAATCGGCAGCCGGTTCAGACCGAACTTCACGCCTTCGGTCCCGATGTGATCCGCGAAGCGATCCAGTACGAGATGGGTCGAAAAGGCCAAATCTTCCTTGTCCACAACCGAGTCCGATCCATCGAGTCGATGGCCGATTATGTCCGCAAGCTGGTGCCGACGGCCAGGGTTCGAGTGGCGCACGGGCAGATGAGCGGGCATCATCTCGAACAGGTGATGCTGGATTTCGGCGAGCACAAGTTCGATGTGCTGGTCTCGAGCGCGATCATCGAGAACGGGCTGGACGTGCCGAATGCCAACACGATGATCGTCAACCGGGCTGACCGGTTCGGGCTGGCGCAACTCTATCAGCTTCGCGGGCGAGTCGGCCGCTCCAACCAGCGGGCGTTCTGCTATCTGCTGACGCCACCGTTCGAGAGCCTGCCGAAGGATTCCATCCGCCGTCTGGAAGCCATTGAGGAGTTCACCGATCTGGGCTCGGGCTTCAACGTCGCTATGCGCGATCTGGACATTCGCGGCGCCGGAAACCTGCTCGGCAGCGCCCAGAGCGGCTACATCGAGACGGTCGGGTTCGAGATGTATCAACGGCTGATTAGCGAGGCGGTGGCGGAACTCAAACTGGATGAGTTCAGCGACGTGTTCCCGGTGATCGACGGGCCGATGCAGCGCGAGGAGGAGCGACCCGACACGCAGGTCGAGGTGGACGCCGACGCCTATCTGCCGGAGCATTACGTCGAGAACAACATGGAGCGGTTGCAGCTTTATCGCCGTCTGAACGACGTCAGCGAGCCTACTCAACTGCAAGAAATGGCAGCCGAGCTGCGGGATCGATTCGGACGGTTGCCGACCGAAGCCGAAACCCTGCTGAAATCGATTGAACTGCGACTCACAGCGCAGCGCGGCGGGTTCGTCCGGGCCGATCTGTCGAAGAACCGGTTGGTTGTCCAGTTCCCCGGCCGCGAGAGCCAGCAATTCTACGAGGGCGGCCGGTTCGATCAGATCTTGGCGTCGGTGGTCGGCTCGAAGGGGCAGTATCGGTTGATCGAGAGCGGAAAGAGCCTGCGGCTCGAGATGCCAGTCGCTGGCGGTGACGAGCCGATGGGGCGGATTGAGGGCGCCATCATCGTGCTGAATCAACTCGGAGTCGCCCAGTGAGGCGACGTCGCGCATCGGTGGCGATCAAAGGGCGCCGGCAGGAGAGCTATGAACGAGCGGGGACAGACGGCAAGGGCGCGATCTGTTACCATCGGTTCTGGAGCAAAAGCCTGGAAATAGAGAAAGCCTTTCACGTCTATTTGCCGCCGGGCTTCGGCCAAAGCGATGACCGCTACCCGGTGATCTACCTGTTTCGCGGCTCCGAGCGCGAATGGGTCAACCCGCTGGAAGATGCCTCGCGGGTTGACCGAACGGTGGCCGACGTGATGGATGAGTTAATCGGTTCTGGTCAGATCGGACCGCTGATTCTGGTCATGCCGAGCACCGTCAGCGAGAACGAGACACCGTGCCTGGGGGTGAACCTGGTGGCGCCGAGCGGCGAAGTCGGGATGGGCACCGGTCGATATGAGCAATACCTGACCGAGGATTTGATCGCCGAGGTCGAGCAGTTGTACCCGGTTCGATCCGGGCGGAACCAGCGGGCCGTCGATGGATTCTCGCTCGGCGGTTACACCTCAGTCCTGCTCGGGGTGAAACGGCCCGATCTCTATGGGTCGGTCGGCGCCTACGACGGGACGTTCATGTGGGCCGATCTGATGGACCCGCGCGTCGGCAAAAAAGGCCGCGATGCGACCTGGCTCGACCCCGCTTTCTTCGACTCCGCCTTCGGCAAGCCGCGACAGATAGAAGCGATGCTGGCGCACAACGCGAGCAACGTGCTCCGCTGCGGGGGAACTGCCGAGGTGGCCCGATGGCGGGAGATGAGCTGGATCATCCGGTCGGGCGGGGACGAGCGCGCCGGCAACGTGGACCGGGCCTATCACCTGGTCGGGGAGCTGAACCGGCTGGATATCTCGAACTCAACAGAACGGATCGAGCTGGATTCGGTCGCGACGCATACGTGGGGCTGGGCCGATCAGCATCTGCGGGAATCGGCGGTGATCCACTGGCGACACTTCTGCCGACATGAGGGAGACGGAGAGTCAGACTGATTCCGTGTCGGTGCAAGGGAGCATTTGGGTGAGGCAAAATCAAAATCGAATGGATACGACCGTTTGACGAATCTGATCGTGATAATATATCTTATGATTGTCGGCCAGCCGTGAGCGAGCGGAGCAGCAACCGAACGGGACCGACGAGATAAAACTCGGGATCGGAGATCGGCCGAGTTAGGGTCTCATAGGTTCGGTTGGCCGGGGCCAGGTGATAGCGGTCGTTGAGCAGCCGCAGGATTCGTACAACCCACTGGTCGCCGATCAGCACCGCCGTCAGCGCCCCGTCGATGGCCTGGCGGGTGTGAGCCACCACCAGTAGGTCGCCTTTGAGGATACCGGCCCGGTCCATTCCATCGTCCGGCATCGGCAGCACGATAGAACCTTCGGGCGCGACCCAGCGCTCATCGACTTGCAGCGCGCCGCGAAGCCGGGTGAACATCTCCAGCGGCGCCTCAGCCCGAGCTGGACCCACAATCGGCAGCGTCACTCCGACCGGGGCGATCTCGTCGGCCGGCACCTCGACGCGGATACCTCGAGCCTGTCGCGGCGAGCGCGAGATAAACCCTTTCTGCTCCAGCGCCCGCAGCAGCACGACGACGCTGTTCGGCGAACGGGCGCCCAACTGAGTTGCCAATTCGCGGACAGACGGCATCGAACCGTCGCGATCCGCTTGGAGTAGCGTCAAAAGCTCGTGCTGACGCTTTGTCAGGGTTTGTTTCACGGCCGTTTCACGGAATCGGTTGCAGTATTGTTCATATGTACAATAGGCCGATTCAGGCAAAGGCGGATCGCTTTCATCTCAAGGCATGCATCGTCTGTGCCCAGAGGGCTTCGACAGGCGAAATATATCGTTCTGTATTGACTTTGCTGGGGAAGACGATATCTTAGCAGGAAAGTGGGGAAAAGTGGGGAATCATCCTCGCGACCCAATCGAAAGACAAGATGAGCGGCTTCAAGGGCGAATACCGGTACCAGATCGACAGCAAGGGGCGGCTCGCGCTGCCGGCCAAGCTGCGTCGGTCGGTCTCGCCTGAGGCAAACGAGACGTTTACGGTCACGCGCGGCCTCGAACAATGCCTGTTCGTTTATCCGGCGGACGAGTGGAACAAGATCGAGGACCGGGTTCGCAACCTGAATGCGTTTCAGGCCGACACCCGCTTCTTCGTCCGCACCCTGTTTTCGTGGGCGAACGACTCGACGCTCGACGGTCAGGCGCGGCTGACTATCGCGCCGAAGCTGATCGATTGGGCGAAGCTCAACGGCGAGGTGCTGATCATCGGGGCGCTCGACAAGATCGAGTTGTGGAATCCCGAGGTGTTCGAGGCGTACCTGAACGCCCAGTCGCAGTCGTACGAGACGATTGCCGAGTCCATCATGGGGATGTGAGCGTGTCTGCGTATCACATCCCGGTGTTGCTGGCCCCGACGCTCAACCTGCTCGTCACCGATCCGGGTGGCGTCTATCTCGACGGGACGCTCGGCGGCGGCGGTCACAGCGCGGCGCTATTAGATCGGCTAAACGAGCAGGGTCGGGTGATCGGGGTCGATCAAGACCCGGAAGCGCTGGCCGAGAGCCGCGCCCGACTGACCGGCGACCCGAGGTTCACCGCCGTCCAAGCCAACTTCGGCGAGCTGGCCCAACTCGCCGCCGACCTGAATCTGCCGCCGCTGGCCGGTGTGCTGCTCGATCTCGGCGTCTCGTCGCACCAGATCGACGACGGCGGACGCGGCTTCTCGTTCCAGAGCAACGGTCCGCTGGATATGCGGATGGACCCGACCGGTCCGCTCAGCGCCGCGCAGATCGTCAACGGCTATGAGGCCGACGAGTTGGCGGAC
>JBBSVG010000172.1:0-6259 GCA_038233775.1 Bacteroidota bacterium
CCATCTGCCCGACGATCTGCTCTCGACCGCTGCCCATCCGACCCAACCGACGGCCGATCCGCACGACCCCAAGCTGACGCGCGAGCACCTCGAGCGGCACCACATCGAGCGGGTCTTGGCGGAGACGCCCGACCTCGAAGCCGCCGCCCGAGCGCTCGGCATCGACCCATCGACCCTCTGGCGCAAGCGCAAACGCTACGGCCTGACCTGACTTTTTTGATCCTCCCCATGATTCCGCTCTGGAAACGTCTGCTGCTCGGCGGCCTCGCCGGGCTGGCCCTCGGTCTGCTGATCGCGCCTTCGGTCGTTCGACGGCTCGATCCGCCGCCAACGGTTGCCGCGCCGCGCCGCCCGATCCCGGCCGACTCGCTCGCGTCGGCCGTCCAGTCGATGCTCGTTCGGGCCTATAACCTCTCGCCCGACTGGTTCGGCCGCATCCGACCGGTCAAGCTGACCGCTGCGCCGACCGGGTTCGGTCGCTTCGTCCGCGAGTTGAAGATCCCGAAAGATGTCCCGGTGGCCGAACTGATCCGTGAGTTGAACCTTGAACTCAAGCCCTACGGCGGCCGGGCCGTCGGTCGCGACGATATCCAGTCGCACCCGAGGGTCGTCGAGGTGCACCTGATCCACGGCGGCGCGGTGCGCGGAACGCTGCGGGTGATCGTCGATGGCGATCTGTCGCGCTCGGCCGGGAAGATGGCGGTCGTGCTCGACGGCGTGACGGGCGACCGGGCCGGGCTGGCGTTGCTGACTCAGATTCTGCTCGTGCCCGATCCGGTCAACCTGCTCGTCGAGTCCGGCGACCCAACGTCAGCGGCGGTGCTTGAAGCGACTCGGGGCCGAGCGGACAAACCGGTCTGGGTCAAGGTCGGCTGGAGCACGGAGCGGCCCGACCGGACGCGGCCCGATCTGGTCGTTTATGCCTCGGGCGATTCGGCCACCGTCCGGCCGCTCGTCAGCCGCTACCGCCGCGAGTTCGCCGGTGCGGCTGGGGTGTTGCTCCCGGCCGATGTCGATACGAACCAATTGGCCGCCCGCCGTGCCGTTGCGGCGCTTGGTCGCGAGCGGATCGCCGTCCGCTGGGCCGAACCCGCCGCCGTTGCGTCGCCGGTCGCAGCGTCACCGGCCGCCGATGACGCGGTGGTTTCGGCGCTCGCCGAGGCCGCCGAGGAGGCCCGAACCAGCGGTCGCCGGGTGCGTCGGCGGTTTGCGCTCACGCCCGAAGTGGTGGCACAGCTCAGCCTCGCGGTGGCCCGCGTGGCCCGTCAGGGGTTCCAATTGACGCCGCTCTGATGGCTGCTTTGCTCGCCCCGATGTGAGGCGGCGCACAGCAGCCCACCGCCTGACCCGTTGTTTCACTTGACTTAGCCCTCAGAGTTTCCTATCTTCGGGGGTCAAGATGATCGCGGGCGGGCCTGCTGAAGCCGAGGTCGCCGAGAGTGAACCCCCTGTCAGGGAGCGTAAAATAGGAGCGTTGAGATGATGCGAACAGATACGATTACGCGGAAAGATTGGATCGAGTGCGTGGTGTTGCTGGCTGTAACCCTCGCGGTGTTGTTCGTCCACTGATCTGTTCACCGGGTTTTCCCGGTTTCTCCCCACGATGGTCGAGGCTGGTCAGACGCCCTGTCTGATCGGCCTCCCTTGTCTTCGGGCCTCCCGGCCGTATTTTGGGCGGTGATCTGTTTCCGACCCTCCTGCCTATCCCCGTGCCCATTCTCACCCTGACGACCGACTTCGGGTTGGTCGATCACTACGTCGCGGCGATGAAGGGCGCCATGCTCTCGCTTGCGCCTGGCCTCACGTTCGTCGATGTGTCGCACGACGTGCCGCCGCAGGACGTGCTGATCGCCGCCCATTTGCTCCGGCAGACGGTCCCGTACTTTCCAGTCGGGACCGTCCACCTCGTCGTGGTCGATCCGGGCGTCGGGACCGAGCGGGCCGGGCTGATCGTCGAGAACGACAGCGGTCACCGGTTCGTCGGGCCGGACAACGGGGTGTTGTCACTCTGTCTGGACGGGCGGCCGCCGAAGACGATCCATCAGATCGATGCCGACGCGGTCGCCGCCCGGCACGGTCGTCCGGTCAGCGCGACCTTCCACGGACGCGACGTGTTCGGACCGGTCGCCGCGTTGCTCGCCACCGGCACATCGGCCGCCGACCTCGGCTGCCCGGTCGAGGCGATGGTCACGCTCGGTTGGGCGCAGCCGCTGGTTGCCCGAAACCGGTTGGTCGGCCACGTGCTGCACCTGGATCGCTACGGGAACCTGATCTCGAACATCGACCGGGCGACGTTCGAGCAATTCGCCCAGAGTCACCCGAACGCGGCGATCTGGGTCGGCCGGACAAAGGTTGGGATGCCGCAGCGGACCTACGGCTCGGTCGAGGAAGGCGATCCGGTGGCGCTGTTCGGCAGCGGCGACCTGCTCGAGATCGCCGTCCACCACGGGCAGGCGTCCGATTACTTCAACGCCCGGCGCGGCACCGAGATCTGGGTGGACGGCGGCGCATAAAAAACGGCCCTGCTATGTGGGGTAGCAGGGCCGTTTGACTGTCGGAGGGCTGGGGGACCAGCGGATTCCGCTTGTGGGAAAGCGGACGGAACGCGCTGGCGTAGAGCGGGGCCAACTGTGGGAAATCGGCCTCGTACGCCCTCAAAGTACATCGCGCTGTGACCGAAGTCAAGTCCCTTCTTTCTTTCTTCCATTTCGGCCCGCTACCCGCCATCTCACCGGCAGCCGATGCCGGTCCGCGAAGGCCCGGTAACGGGGCGCCATGGTCCCGGCCACGCTCTCGCGAGCCGCTTCCCTCGCCGCATCTCGCTTCGTTTTTAGCGTTTCCCAGCCATTGTGCCACGCCTGCGGCCACGGTCCCGAGTGGACGGCTTCGCGGGTCAGCGTGAGGTGGGTGAACTCCGGCGGACAGTTGACCCGGACCGGCACGCCGACCACACCAAGTCCGCGACTGACGTACAGCGTCGTCGCGCCCGGCCGGTGCAGCCCGGCGACGTAATACTTGCCCAGCCCGGTCGGGATGCCGATGGGACCGAGCAACGGGACGCGGATCTGGCCGCCGTGGGTGTGCCCGGAGAGCATCAGGTCGATCCCGCGCGCCTCGGCTTTGGGCAGAAAATCGGGGTTGTGCGCGAGCAACACGACCGGCGCATCGGTCGGGATGCCGTCCAGCGCCCGGTCGAGGTCGTCGGCGCCCAACCAGATGTCGTCGATCCCGGCCAGATAGAGCGTCTGCCCGTTGCGCTCGAGCTGAACGTGGCGGTTTCGCAGCACACCGATCCCGACCGCTTCGAGCGCCGCAGCGACGCCGTCGGGGTCGGTCCAGAAGTCATGGTTCCCCAAGCAGGCCCAGACGCCGAGCGGCGCGGTCAGCCCGGCCAGCGCGGCGGCGCACGGCTCGATGGCGGCTTTGGTGTCCGTGACGAAATCGCCGGTCAGCACGACCAGATCGGGCTCGACCGAGTTTGCCCAAGCGACGCTGGCCGCGAGTTGCTCCTCGGGCAGATGCTCACCCGCGTGGAAATCGGTCAGGTGGACGACGCGCAGCCCTTCGAATGCATGGGGCAGTCTGGGCACCGAGATCGTCACTTGCTCGATCTCGGCCTGAGCCGCCACGTTCAGCTTGCGAACCCAGCGCTCACCCATTTCACGCTGCCGCAGGCGCAACCGGGCGGCCCGAGCCGAGAGTTGCGGCCGGACCCGAAGCGAGGGCGGCAGCTGCATCCGACCGGTCGGCGGCGGTGTCGGCGCCTCGCTCGCTGCGGGCGTCCCGGCGTAGCGGCGGCTGGTGGACTTGTCCCGATGCTGCGTGCGGCGAATGACGCGGCTGACGACCCGGATCAGATCGGCCATCAGCAGGTAGATCGTAACAAGCGCGGTGATGGTCCACGCGGCGAGGGTCAGCCAGCGCAGCGGCCCGTCGATCTGCGGTCCACGGGCGTAGAGCAGCACCGGAACGGTCAACAGCGATTGCAGCAGACCTTCCAGCAGGAGCAGTTGCCACCACCGCCGGGGCGCCCGGTGTCGGGCGTACACCCAGCCGTGCAGCAGCATCCACCCCTGCAAACCGACGAAGATCGCCGGGGCCAGCGGGTGCTCGATGAGCGTCATCTTGCCCTTCCTCTCTCGCGATGATCGGCGGGCGCCGTCGCCCGTCGTTTGGCAGCTTCGACCGGCGTCGGCTTGACATCGGCGGGGACGACCCGTATTTTCCGGCCCGTTTCAGCCAACCCGACGTTTTTCGATATGCCCTCCGGTTCAGTCGAGGACTATCTCAAGCAGGTGTATCAACTGCACCGGCAGTCCGAGCGCGTCTCGACCTCGGCGCTGGCGGAGCGACTGTCGATCAGTCCGGCGGCCGTCAGCGACATGGTCAAGAAGCTCGCCGGACAGGGGTTGCTCTCCCACACGCCGTATCGGGGCGTCGAACTGACGGCCGACGGGCTGGCCGAGGCGCTGTGCATCATCCGGCGCCACCGGCTGTGGGAACAATTTCTCGTCGAGAAGCTGCGCTTTCGCTGGGATGAGGTACACGAACTGGCCGAGCAACTTGAACACGTGCGGTCGCCCGAACTGGAGTTGCGGCTGGCGGAGTTTCTCGGTCACCCGGAACTCGACCCGCACGGCGACCCGATCCCGTCGGCCGACGGCTCGCTGCCGATGCAGCCCGACCTTGTGCCGCTGAGCGAGTGGCCGCTCGATCAGCCCGGCACCGTCGTTCGGGTCGCCGACGATCCCGAGTTGCTGCGCTATCTGGCCGCGCTCGGTCTGCGTCCCGGCACCTCGGTTCGCGTGACGAGCCGCGAACCGTTCGGCGGTCCGCTGGTCGTTCGGGCTGACGAAACCGACGGGATCACGCATTATTTAGGCGAGGCGGCAGCCCGGCACGTGTTTGTCGCCCGACCCGCCGCGCCCTCTGCGGACTAACCCCGACCCGATGCCGTTCGGTTCACCCGACTCAATCTCGACCCAACGCCGGACGAAGCCAGACGGCTGTATCAACCCCGTCTGCCGCTGCCGGTGGACGTGTGCGACGCTGTTCGGACTCGACGCGACCATCGTCGTCCGGGCCGGTCGCTGTCCCGATTGCGAAACCGACAGCACGCTCTACGAGGTCGGTCCCGACGGCTGGCGCTGCAAATCGTGCCTCGCTGCCCGTCGCACAAGCCGCTCCTGAAACCCGATGATTTCGATGACGCTCAACCCGACCCCAACGATGCCGCCGCCTGCTCCATCAACCACCGCCGACGATGCGCTGTTCGTCGTTGTCGCGGGCAACATCGGCGCGGGCAAGAGCAGCCTGACGGCGCTGTTGAGCGAATACGTCGGCTGGCGACCGTTCTTCGAGTCGGTTGAGGACAACCCGTATCTGTCCGACTTCTACGGCGACATGGGCCGCTGGGCGTTCCACTTACAGGTCTATTTTCTCTCGCAGCGGTTCCGTCATCATCAGCAGATGACCACCGCCGTTGGTCCGGTGGTGCAGGACCGCTCGATCTACGAGGACGCCGAGATTTTTGCCTGCAACCTGCACGAACTCGGCCACATGAGCGAGCGCGACTATACGAACTACCGCGCCCTCTTCGAACTGATGACCGAGTTTTTGAAGCCGCCCGACCTCTTGATCTACCTCCGGGCCGACGTGCCGACGCTGCGCCGACAGATCGCCGCTCGGGGCCGCGACTACGAGCAGGAGATTCCGGCCGATTATCTGACTCGGCTGAACGATCTGTACGAGCGGTGGATCGCCCGCTACAATCGCGGCCCGGTGCTGATCGTCGACCGGCGCGACCGGGATTTCATCGGCTCGGCGGCCGACCGCGAGTGGCTGCTTGGGCAGATCTCGTCCACGCTCGGCCGACCGGTCAACCGCTCGCCCGTTGCCTGACCGAGACATCGTTGCACAGCAAAGCCCCGCCCGAGCGCTTTCGGACGGGGCTTTTTCATAGGATCACAGTCAGCTTTCGGGCGGCGGCGTGGGCAGTCGGCTCGACTTGTCCTTGATCTCGTGCAGCAGCCGCTCGGCGTCGCGCAGCAGCGCTTCGGCCTGGTTGCGGGCGTCGCGGACGAGATCCTCGCCCTGCCGCTTGCCGTAGTTGACCAGATCCTTCGGGCTGGGGCTCTGGGTGTCGAAGAACGTCGGCTCGTCGGTCACTTCCTCGGGGCGCCGGGCGCGCAAGGCTTGCAACCACCGCTGCCCTTGGTTCGAGGCGACGATCAGCCCGAGCAGCACGCCGAGCGAGCCG
>JBBSVG010000173.1:0-6255 GCA_038233775.1 Bacteroidota bacterium
CACCGGGATGCCTTCGGTGATGCAGACGATCAAGGCGACACCGGCCGAGGCCGCTTCCATGATCGCGTCCGCCGCAAAGGCTGGCGGGACGAAGATGACGCTCGTGTTCGCACCGGTTTGGGTGACCGCATCGGCAACCGTGTTGAACACTGGCACCGACTCATGCGTCTGACCGCCCTTGCCCGGCGTGACACCGGCGACGACGGCGGTGCCGTAGGCCTGCATCTGCTGGGTGTGGAACGTCCCCTCCGACCCCGTGATCCCCTGCACAACCAGTCGGGTATTCCGATCCACCAAGACAGCCATCTCGAATGCTCCTGTTTCAGGCACTGGGTTTCGTACGGGGATTCCCTGCGAATATACGCCCGTTTCCCGCCGATTGACCCGCCGTCGGCGCTCCAGCATGAGCCGCCGGTTGCCTCGAACCCGTCGTCTCGGTCGTGTTTCCGTGGGCGCTGTGACACGGCCCAATCGCCGCGCCCGACATCGCGGACAACAAAAACCCCCGCCCTGAGGAGAGGACGGGGGTTGGGGCGCGGAAGGGCGGACGGGGCAGCGGGCTACCGAAGCGCACGCAGGCTCGTCAGTCGATTCCGGGCCGCTCGGGCGCGGGTCGGCGCGGTGAGCGCGTCGTAGCCCGCGATGGCCGATTCGAGCAAGCGATCCGCCGCACCGAACTCGGCGCGCGTGAGGTGGTATTCCGCCAATCCTTCCTGCGCCTCGATCACGCCCAGCGGCGCGCCCAGCCGCTCGCAAGTGGTGAGGCTATTGGTCAGCGAGGCGTGCGCTTCGGCGAGTTGGCCCATGCGAATCTGGATCAGACCGAGCACCTTCTGCCCGTCGGCAAGACCGAGGTCGTCGCCCAGCCAGCCGAAGGCGTCGAGCGCCCGACCGGCGAGTCGGCGGGCGAGCAGCAGGTCGTGGCGATTTTGGGCCAGCATCGCCCGACCCAAATGCGTCATCGCCACCGCTTGCTGGTTGCCGACGACGCCATTCAGCCTGCCGGACTGGTCGAAGTTGCTCTCGCTGGCGGCCCACTGGCCTTTTTCGAGATAAACCATCCCGAGGTTGTAGTAGGCGAGCACGAGGAGCCCGTCGTCGCCGCTGCGCTGGTTGAGGGCGATGCTCTTCAATAGCTCGCTCAACGCCTCGTCGGCGTTGCCGGTGAGCAGCCGCAGCACGCCGAGGTTGTTGGCGATCTGCGCCTGCAAGAGGGCGAGGTCGTGGGCATCGGCGAGCATGAGGGCGCCGGTGTAGAACGTGCCTGCTTCGGTCCAGCGGCCCATCTCGAAGGCGATGGTCCCGAGCCCGTTGAGCGAGGCTGACTCGTCTCGCGGCTCGCCCATCGCTCGGGCGCAGACGAGCGACCGTTGGGTGAACGCATCAGCTTGGACCAGACGACCCATCTGCCGGTGGACGTGGCCCTGCAACCGGAGCATCCGGCCTTCCTGGGTGGCGTCGCCCATCTGCCGGGCGAGGTTGATCCCGTCGTCGAGCAGCAGGGCGGCCACCGCGAACCGGCCCTGCGCCCGGAGGGCACGGGCCAGATCCTCGAGAATCCGCAGCTCGAGCACCGGCTGATCGATCTCGCGCAGCGCGACCCGCATCCGCTCGACCGTCTGCTCGGCCGTCGGGTCATCGACCGCCGAGCCGGTGCGGAGCTGTTGCTCGATCCGCTGGCCGAGATCGGCCACATGCAACCGTGCCTGACCAACGGTCAACCGACCCAGCCGCTCCTCTCGCAGGAGATCCCGAATCGACCGATCCAGCGCCGTCCACACCCCCGGTGCGTCGGCTGACGTCAAGCTGTCGGCGATCTGATGGTGAATCATCATCAGCGGCTGAGTCTCATGCGCCGGAGCGCGGGGTGATCGGTGAATGCGTGGAAGATCGAATCGAGAACGGATGGCCCCGGTCAGGGGATTGGTCGGCCGGGGCGCGGCAGATTGAGGCTGTCGAGCGGGAGATGGAGGCTGTCGAGCGGGATCGGGTCGGGCAGGATATCGCCCGTCAGGCCGTATCGGGAGAAATGGCTCACCTGGGCCACCGCAACCTGAGCCACCTCATCGACCTGGGTCTGCATCGGTTCCCACACGCCGGTATCGGGGTTGAACCAGACGATGTGCAGGCTCGACGGGGCGATGCCCGTCAGGCGCAGGCCGCCATAGTGGACGATCAGCGACACCGGCTTGCGGAACTTGTAGGGCGACGGACCAAAATCGACGGCCCAGATCCCCTCCGGGGTCATCGTGGCTGTGGCGGTGACGCGCAACTGGTCGACGCCCAGACAGCCTGCGGGAAAGAACGCCTGCAGCGGCTGACCATCCGGCGCATCGAGCAGCGCGTCGGCCGAGTAGTCGCTTGCGTGGTAGGTGAACGTCGGCGAGAGAAATGCCGATGCCCAGGACTCGTCCTTCGCGGTGTTGTCGTACACCATCCGCCAGGTCCGCAATCCTTCGCCGTCGTCCTCGATCCGGGCGCCGCCGGTGGCTCGGGTGGCGGCCGGTTGCAGATTGATCAGGCGGGTTGCGGGGACGCGGACTGGTTCGGGGTTGGTCGCCGTCTCGGCACACCCGATCAGCAGCACAGGGAGCATGATCCAGCGGGCAAGCATACGC
The DNA here is from genome assembly GCA_038233775.1 of Bacteroidota bacterium. Lineage (GTDB taxonomy): Bacteria > Bacteroidota > JBBSVG01 > JBBSVG01 > JBBSVG01 > JBBSVG01. The sequence continues at coordinate 2,619 of JBBSVG010000173.1, forward strand.
ATGACAATCCCTCGGCAGACGGAAAAAAAGGGGGACATGTCCGGGTGGGAGACGACCTGTGAAGGTCACAATCCCGGCCAATCGACTCCATCCTTCTCTGTTCAGCTGCGAGAGGCCATTTCAGGGCTGTCAGGCGTGATGTCTGGTGAACTGTTGTTTTTCGGTCGGTGAAAAGTCGCCGCCCGGTTGTCTTGAATCGCTACGATTCGCCTTGAATCGGTTTAGTCCTCGTCGGGGGGCGTGGCCGGTTCGTCGCGGAGGATGCGGAGCAGACGGGTGCGGGAGATATCGAGCATTCGGGCCGCCTGGGTTTTGTTGCCCTTCGCCAGCGCAAGGGTCCGCTCGATGAGCTGTCGCTCGGCCGCTGCCAGCGTGATCCCGGTGGGCGGGATGGTGATCGTCGCGCCGCCGGACGGCGCGGGTGGCGCGGACCGACCACCGGTGGCGACCGGGGCGGCGGTGACCTCACTCGGCAATCGGGGCGATTCCTGCAAGGCGGCGGTGAACAAGTCGGGGCTGAGCCAGCCGTCCTCGGAGAGCAGCACGGCGCGCTCGATGGCGTGGCGCAATTCGCGCACGTTGCCCGGCCAGGTGTGCGAGCGGATCAGCGCCAGCGCCGGTTTGGTCAGCCCGTGGATGGCGATCCCGTACTCGCGACTGAACTGCTTGGTGAAATGCCGGGCGATGGCGACGCCGTCGTCTTCGCGCTGCCTCAGCGGCGGGATGGTGATGGTGAAGACGTTGAGCCGGTAGTAGAGATCCTCGCGAAACATCCCGTCGCGGATCGCCTGCGGCAGATCGACGTTGGTCCCGGCGATGATCCGGGCGTCGATCACCACGTCTGTTATCCCGCCGACCCGGCGAAACCGTTTCTCCTCGATGGCCCGGAGCAGCTTGGCCTGTAACTGGATCGGCATGTGGCCGATCTCGTCAAGAAAGAGCGAGCCTCGGTCGGCCAGCTCGAGCAGCCCTTTCTTGGCGTGCTTGGCGTCGGTGAAGGCGCCTTTCTCGTAACCGAACAGCTCGCTCTCGAGCAGTGTCTCGGGGATCGCGGTGCAGTTGATCTCGACGAACGGCGCGGTCGCTCGGCGCGACTGGTAGTGCAGCGCTCGGGCGACGAGTTCCTTGCCGGTCCCGGTTTCGCCTTGCAGCAGCACCGTCACGCCGTCGGCCCGGACAACCCGGTCGATGAGCTGGAAGACGGCGACCATCGCCGGGCTGTCGCCGATCATCGACTCGGGTCGATGCCAGCCGACCTGTCGCTCGGTCAGCGCCGCCGACCTGCGTTCGGCTTCCCACTTCGCCAGCCGCTCGTGGACGTGGGCGCCCAACCGGTGCGGATCGCCGCCGTAGGCCAGATAATCGACCGCGCCCCGGCGCATCGCGTCGATGGCGAGCCCGGCTTGGATCGTCCCCATCGCGATCACCACGACCGGCGTCTGCGGCAACTGCTGCTTCAACGCCGACAGCCCCGGTGCGACCGAGGCGCCGGGGTGTTCGCCGATGAGGATGAGCTGCGACGGCTCGGCTCGGCTCGAAACCGCCTCGAGCAGCGAGGCGACCGAGCGATGGTTGACCGGTGCCACCCGCGCCGAGACCCGCAGCAAGGGCTCGAGCTGGCGGAAGACCTCCGGCGAGAGCACCGTGTCCAGCGAGAAGTTGTCCATCCAGAGAGATCAGCTCGTGCGGAACAGACCGGAAACGAGCGGTTATCGAGAGATGTCCATCACTTCGTAGCGGAGCATACCGACCGGCACCTTGATCTCGGCCACCTCGCCGACCGTCCGGCCGAGCAGCCCTTTGCCGATAGGCGAGCTGACGCTGATCTTCCCCGCCTCGAAGTTCGCTTCTTCCTGCGAAACGAGGGTGTAGGTCAACTCGCGGTTGGTCTTCAGATCCTTCAGCTTGACCTTCGACAGGATATAGACCTTGTCGGTGGGCAGATCGCGGTTGTCGATGATCTGCACGCTGGTCAGCTTGACCTCGATGGTCCTGATTCGCAGCTCGAGGTGGCCCTGCGCCTCTTTGGCGGCGTCGTACTCGGCGTTTTCCCGCAGGTCGCCGTGGGCGCGGGCCTCGGCGATGCGCTTGGCGATCTCCGTCCGACCCTTGGTCCGCAGCTCGTGGAGTTCGTCTTCCATCCGCCGGAGGCCTTCGCGGGTGAGGTAGATGCGTTGGGGTTGATCGCTCATGAGGATGCTGAACAGGGGTGGGCGCCGTTATGAGGCGGCCGTGGACAAAAAATGAGGCGCCGTCGGGCTGCCTCATCGCCGAATCTGCAAGGCTCCGCCCCGGCGACCTGACCCGAACGGGCCGGTCTTCCGGGGGCGGGGGTGTCGGGAAGATACGACAGGCTGGAAAAAGGGGCAAGCGAAACCGACGCCGGTGTCGCAGCGGTCACCGTCGGCCTGACGGGGCGCCCGCTGCCGTCGGCCAAGCGAGTCCCTCAACGACCAAGCGCGAGCCGTCGAGCAGCAGCAGGTAGGCGCCGACCGGACCGGCGGTGGCGGCCCGAATCCGCTCCGGTGGCGGCACCGTCCACTCGATGACCGGATAGCCGGTCGATTCCTGCAACACATCGGCCTCGCCGGGTCCGGCCCAGAGCAGCCAACCTGAGGCAGCCGACGAGCCGACGAGCCGGGTCGCCAGCGGCGGCAGCCAGCGCCAGCGGAACCGGCCGGTCGCCGGATCGAGCGACTGGATCGCGCCCCGGTTGTCCAGCTCGTAGAACCCGTAGCCCGTCCCCAAGAAGCTCGACCCGAACCCGACCTGTTGCTGCCACCGAATTCCGCCGCCGAGCAAATCGAACCCGCCGATGTCGCTGTACGAGACGCGGCCGAGCGCCGTCCGGCCAGCGATGAGGACCGTGTTCGACAGCGGCGCTTGGAGGCCCGAGAAGCGAGCGAACGGTTCCGTCACCTCGCCGACGGCGACGACGCTGCCGGTCAGATCGAACCCCTCGAAGCTCGGCATGATGAGTCCGCTCCGGTTGACCCGAGCGAGCACCAGCGGCTGTGGAACGTCGGTCGGCAGCGCGGTCAGCACCGGACCCGGCAGCCGGTCGGTTCGGATCACCCGGCCGAAATCGGGGTCGAGCACGATCACCGTTCGGTCGGCGGCGGCGACCCAGACCGAGGCACGCCCGGCCGTCTCGAAGAACCCCGACGGACCGAGCCGGGGCCGCGAGCCGACCGCCGCCGTCGCCCCGGCGTCGCCCCAGCCGCCCGAAGCGTCGGGCAGGCGCCACGCCTCGGTCCCGCCGTCGAGCCGGATGGCGAGCACTTGCGTCGCGGTGCGGACGATCAGGTGGTCGGGCAGCAGATGAAGGGTCGGCGCCTCGCCGGTCCGGTCGTCAGGCGAGAGCGTCGGGATCGTCCCGAACGGCGATTGGGTCGTCGTCGCGTCGAGCGCGTAGCTGCGGTCCCACAGCGTCTCGCCGGTGCGGGCGTCGAGCGCGACGATGCTGAGTTGCTGTCCGCTGAACCGCAGCGCCAGCACGGTTCGGGCGCCGGCCATCAGCGACCAGTCGCCGTAGGAATCGAACAGCGGCGTCTGCCAGAGCGACCCGGTCCGCTCGCTCGGTCCCAATCCAACCGCTTCGCCGCGACTGCCCGCCGTGGTGCCGCACGACGAGACG
>JBBSVG010000174.1:0-6253 GCA_038233775.1 Bacteroidota bacterium
CGTCGGCAACCCGAACGTCGGCAAGTCGGTCTTCTTCAACCACCTCTCCGGCCTCTACGTCGATGTGTCGAACTTCCCCGGCACAACCGTCGAGGTCAGCCGAGCGAGCTACGGCCGCTACGATGTGTACGACACGCCGGGCATCTATGGCGTTTCGTCGTTCAACGATGAGGAACGCGTCGCCCGAGACGTCGTGCTCCAAGCCGATGTCGTGCTGAACATCGTCAACGCGGTCCACCTGGAGCGCGACCTGTTCCTGACGCAGCAGCTCATCGACATGGGCAAGCCGGTCGTCGTCTGTCTGAACATGATGGACGAGATGCGCGCCGCCGGGATGGAACTCGATCTGGAGCGGCTCGAGGCGGAACTCGGCGTCGAGATCGTCCCGACCGTGGCTGTGCGCGGCGTCGGGTTCGCTGAGATGGAAGCGGCGCTCGGTCGCGCCCGCACCGGTCGACGCTCGGCGAAGCTCGGTCGGCAGATTCGCGATCTGGCCGCGAAAACCGGCGGCAACGAGGCGGAAGCGCTGCTCGTGCTCGAAGGCGATCCCATCATCTCGCAGCGCCACGGCTTATCGACCGGCGGCGAGCGTGAGGTGCTCTACATCGGCCGACGCCACCGGGTCAACGAGATTCTGGAAGAGGTCGTCCGCGACACCCGGACGCAGGTCTCGCTCTCGGCCAAACTCGGCCGCTGGGCCGTTCATCCGATCTACGGGATGGGGATGCTGCTGGTCGCGATGACGCTGCTGTACTTCATCGTCGGCGATCTGGTGGCGCAGCGGCTGGTCGGGTTGACCGAAGGCGTGCTCGGCAACGAGTTGTGGGAGCCGTTCATTCGCGGCCTTGTCGGCCGGTTCGTCCCGGACGGCTCGATGCTCTCGACGATTCTCGTCGGCGAGTTCGGGCTGTTGACGATGACCGTCACCTACTTGCTGTTCCTGCTGCTGCCGCTCGTCGTCGGTTTCTACCTGACGCTCTCGATTCTCGAAGATTCCGGCTACTTACCACGACTGGCGACGCTGGTTGACCGCTCGCTGACCAAGATCGGGCTCAACGGTCGCGCGGTCATCCCGCTGATTCTCGGGCTTGGCTGCGTTACCGCTGCGACCGTCACGACCCGCTTGCTCGGCACGCACCGCGAAAAAACCATCGCGACGGCGATTCTGCAGTTCGCCATCCCGTGCTCGGCCCAACTGGCCGTGATCGCGGCGCTGCTGGCGACGGCCGGGCCGCTGGCGACGGCGCTCTACGCGGTCATCATCTTCGCTTGCTTGGCGCTTTTGGGGACGGCGCTCGACCGGCTGATTCCCGGCGAATCGTCGGCGCTCTTGATCGACCTGCCGCCGATGCGGTTGCCTCGGGCGCGCAACGTCGGGCGCAAGACGTGGATGAAGACGGTCGCGTTCATGCAAGAGGCGACGCCGTGGTTCGCCCTCGGCGCGCTCGTTTGCGGCATCCTGCAAGTCACCGGCGGACTCGACCTCTGGCAGCGTGCGCTCCAGCCGCTGACGGTCGGCTGGCTGAAACTCCCGCCCGAGGCGGCGACGGCGTTCGTCATGGGTCTTGTTCGACGCGATTTCGGCGCGGCCGGGTTGTACTCGATGCAACTCACCCCGATGCAGGTCGTCGTCGCGCTGACGACGATCACGCTGTTCGTCCCGTGCATCGCCTCGATCATGGTCACGTTGAAGGAGCGCGGCACCAAGCAGGCGCTCGTCATCTGGTTCGGCACCTGGATTCTCGCCTTCGCCATCGGCGGTCTGGTGGCGCTGGCACTGATTCGATAAGGAGGCCTCATGCGAACGTTTCGAGCGGACACCTCCGGCACGCCGACATGGCGTTGCCCGCAGTGCGGCTACGTCGGACAAGTGATCGTCTGTGTCCCGTTCTGCCCCCGCTGCGGTCGCGGCGGCGACCCGGCGCCAAAGCGAGGCTGACCATGGGCCTCGCGACCAAGCTGAAGGCGCTGATCGTCCCGACGCGGCCGACTGCGCCGCCCGCGCTCGATCTGTCCTTGCCGGTGCTGCCGGCGTTCGACTCGCTCGAATCGAAGCTGCAAGCCGAGGGACGACATTGCCCGTCGTGCGGCTACGACGTGAAGAACCCGCACTCGGAGCGGTGCCCGCGCTGCTTCGTCGCGGTGCCCAAGAGCAAGCACACCAACTGCTCGTCGTGCGCCTTCACCCAGGGGTGCCCGATGCAGGGCAGTTGACCCCGGTCACTCTGCCGCCTGATCCGAGACGCACCTTGCCGACCTCTCGCCTGCCCGCCACGCGGATCTCGTTGCGCCGTCGGCTGCTGATCTTTCTGCCCATCTTTGCGGTCCTCTACACGGTCTATCTGTGGACCAACCACGTCCACCTGTTCCAACCGATCCTGCTGCCGTTGACGGCGCTGGACCGGGCGATTCCGTTCTATGTGTGGACGGTCTGGCCCTATTTGCTTCTGGCCTATTGCCTGTTGGGGTCGCTGTTTCTGTCGGATGTGCGACTGTTCAGGCAAGCGGTGTGGGCGCTCGTGTCCGGTTACTCGGTCAACCTGATCGTGTTCGTGCTGCTGCCGACGGCCCTGCCGCGTCTGCCGGTCGCGAGCGGTGACGGGTGGAGTCTGGCCGCCTATCGCAGCCTGTGCGCGCTGGACAGTCCAGCGAACTGCTTCCCGTCCGGCCACATCACCGCGTCGGCGATTGCGTTCTGGTTTCTGGCCCAGCAATACCCGAGATGGCGACCCGCGCTGGCCGTCGTCTTCGCCCTGCTGGCCTGCACCATCCTGACCACCAAGCAACATTACGCTTGGGATCTGCCGGGCGGCTTGGCGACAGCGGCGTTCGGCATCGGGGTCGCAGGCCTGCTGGAGCGCCGACGGTCGGTCGCTGCTTGATCCCAGATGGGTCCGTCGAGCGCCGACTTGGACCCGCGCTTGGGCCGGGTTATCTTCCAGACCCCGCCTTTTCATCACGCGTTAGCCGATCCGTTCCGATGCCCGTTGCGCCCCCTGCCGCTGGTCCGCGTCCCGTCGCCGGGTCGGCGCTCGGGAGTCGGCCGACGCCGCCGGTGGAGCGGTGCGCGGCCGTCGTCCTGCCGTGGCAACCGGTCGATGGGCGGTTCAGCTACCGGATTCCGGCGGCGCTGGCCGACCGGATCGAGCCGGGCGTGCGGGTGCTGGTCCCATTCGGAACCAAACAGACGACCGGCGTCGTCGTCGATCTACCGCCCGCCGACGGCAGCGCGACTCGCGACGTGCTCGATGTGCTCGACACGACCCCGCCGTTCGGTCCGCACCTGCTCGCGCTGACCCGCTGGATCGCCGATTACTACTTGTGCCCGTGGGGCGAGGTGCTTCGGGCCGCGCTGCCGAACGGAATCGCGCTCGAATCGCAGCGGTTCGTCAAACTGACCGACGCGGTCCGGTCGGGTCCGCTGCCCGAAACCGGCCGCAGTCTGGTCAAAGCAAAAATCCTCGACACGCTCCGGCGCGAGGGCGAATTGGCCGTCTCGCAGCTCGAACGAGCGATTGGCAGTCGCGGCCTCAGCGCGGCGCTGGCCGATCTCGAAGCGGCCGGTTGGGTCGCCCGCGATCAGCGGATTCCCGATCCGAAGGTCAAGACCAAACTGGCCCGGTTCCTCCGGCTCGCGCCCGATCTCGCCTCGGGCGGCGAGCCGTTGCACCGGGTCATGGCCGAACTCGAACGCCGGGCGCCCAAGCAGGTCAACGGCTTGGCGCTGCTGCTCTCGGCGGCGCGTCGCGGTCAGCCGCTCGTGCCGGAGGCAGCCGTGCGCGAGGCGGTCGGCGCGTCGGCGGTGAAGGGCTTGTCGGAGAAAGGGCTGGTCGAGACGGTCGAGCAGGAGGTGATCCGCTCGCCCTACGCGGAAATAATGGAGGTGCCAGCCGACGTCACGCTCAACCCGGCTCAGGCGGAAGCGGTCCGGGTGCTGTCTCGGGCGCTGGCGAAAGGGACGTTCCAGCCGTTTTTGCTCCACGGCGTGACCGGCTCGGGCAAGACGCAGGTCTATATCGAGGCGATGCGCCGCGTCCGGGCGCAGGGCCAATCGGCGCTGATGCTGGTGCCCGAAATCGCGCTCACGCCCCAAACGGTCCGCCGATTCAAAGGCCATTTCGGCGACGATGTCGCGGTCCTGCACTCGCGGATGTCGCCCGGCGAGCGGTACGACGCGTGGCGCAAGCTGCTCGACGGGACGTACCGGATCGCCATCGGACCGCGCTCGGCCGTGTTCGCCCCGCTGCGTGATCTCGGCTTGGTCATCGTTGACGAAGAGCACGAGGCGTCGTACAAGCAGCACGACCCGAGTCCGCGCTACCACGCCCGAGACGTCGCCGTCGTGAGGGCCAAACTGGCCGGCGCGACGGTCGTGCTCGGCTCGGCCACGCCGTCGGTCGAGACGTACTTCAACGCGACGACCGGCAAATACCGATTGCTGTCGCTGCCCGACCGGGCGGTTCGCTCGGCGCTGCTGCCGACGGTCGAGCGGATCGACACGAAGCGCGAGCGCGAGATCAGGCGATTGCCCGGTTCGCTCTCGGTGCAGCTTCAGGCCAAGATTCGCGACCGGTTGGCTCGCGGCGAAGGGATCATACTGCTGCAAAACCGTCGCGGCCACTCGCCCTACGTCGAGTGCGCCGACTGTGGCTGGGTCGCTGGTTGCACCGTCTGCGCGGTGACGTTAACGTTCCACTCGGCCGGACGGCGGTTGCGCTGCCACACCTGCGGCGCCGAGCGTCGTCCGCCAGATGTCTGCCCGAGTTGCGCCGGTCGCGACGTAAAGTATCGCGGTGTTGGGACGCAGAAGGTGGAGGAGGAGTTGGCCGCGCTGTTTCCGTCGGCCCGTGTGCTGCGGATGGATGTCGATACGACCGGGCGCAAAGACGCGCACGACAGCATCTTGAAGAAGTTCGCCGCGAAGGAAGCCGATATCCTGCTCGGCACCCAGATGGTCGCCAAGGGACTCGATTTTCCCCACGTCACGCTCGTCGGCGTCGTCTCGGCCGACACGGGCCTTTTGATGCCGGATTTCCGGGCGTCGGAGCGGACGTTTCAACTGCTGACCCAAGTCGCCGGTCGCGCCGGTCGGGCCGATCTGATCGGCGAGGTGGTCGTCCAGACGCACCAGCCCGATCATCCGGCCATCGTGCTGGCCGCGAAGCACGATTATTTGGGCTTCTACGCCGACGAGATTCTCGAGCGGCAGGCGCACCGCTACCCGCCGTTCAGCCGACTGATCTGCCTGTCGTTCAAGGGCGAGGACGAGCCATCAGTCGAGGCGGTGGCCCGCGACGTGACGAATTTGCTGCTGTCGCGCCATCCGGCCGGTGACGTGCTCGGTCCGGCGCCAGCCGTCATCTCGAAGATCAACCGGCTCTACCGGCACAGCACCTTGCTCAAGGCGCCGAAAGGCGATTTCACCGTCACCCGCTTGGTTGCCGAGGTGCTCGCCGAGTATGCCGCCCGGCCCAAACCGACCGGTCGCGGCGACGTGCGGATCACCGTCGATGTCGATCCGCAAGGGTTGTTCTAAACGGTCGGTCCGACTTCGGCGAGTTGCTCGTCGAACTCGGCCTCGGCGGCGGCGGGCAGAGCCGGGTCGCGCTCCCACAGGCGACGCCGGGCGAACAGTTCGACCAGTTCGGGGTCGAGCTTCCCTTTGGCCGCATCCTCTCGCAGAATCTCAATCGCCCGTTCGGGCGTCATCGACTTCTTGTACGGCCGATCCTTCGCCGTCAGCGCGTCGAAGATGTCGGCGACGGTCAGAATCCGCGACTGGAGCGGCAGATCGGCCGAGGTCAGTCCGCGCGGGTAGCCCGACCCGTCGAGCAATTCGTGGTGCTGGGCGGCGTAGAGCGGCACGTCCTTCAGCCCGCCGGTGAACGGCAGCTTGCGCAGGATCGCTTCCGAATGGACGACGTGCGACTGGATCTCGCGGTACTCCGACGCCGTCAGGTTGCCCCGGCGAACGCTCAGATTCTCCAATTCGACCGGGGTTAGATACGGCCGAACCTGATTGTTGATGTCCAGATAGCTGCGACTGGAGATGTCCTGCACGCGGACCAGATCGGTGTCGGTCAGGTAGCCCGGCACATTGATCTGCTGGATGAAGGCCCAATCGTCGTCCAGACTGCTCAACGCGGTCGGCGTGGCGGTGCCATTGAGGCAGAGCGACGCCTTGATCTCGCGGTAGCGCGACTCGATCAGCGCTATCTGCGGATCGGTCAGCTTGTTCATCTTCTCGAGCACG
>JBBSVG010000175.1:0-6238 GCA_038233775.1 Bacteroidota bacterium
GGGCCGGTGAAAGCGGGGTTGCGAGGCTTGCCATGCGGAAAGATACGACCGTCCGGCTACCGGACGACGACGAGCTTGCCGACGTGCGCCTCGACATCCTGTGTGTCGCCGGAGGAATTGAGCGTGCCGCCCGTCACGCGGTAGAGATAGACGCCGGAGCGGACATCTTGGCCTTGCTCGTTCTTCAGATCCCAGCGCAGCCCGCCGTCGCCGGCGTCGGTGCCCTGGGTCGCCTCAGTCAAGACGCGGACTTTTTCGCCGCCGAGGGTGAACACCGTGACCGTCGCTCGCGGCGTCAGATGCGCGAACGTCACGCCGATGGAAACGTTATTTCGGGCGGCGCGGAACGGGTTCGGATAGACCATCACGTCGGCCAGATTGCGTGCTGCCTCGACCAACGAGAGCGTGCGGCCGGCCTCCTGCTCGTCGAACCCGACGCCGTCGGCGCTGGTCAGCGAGCGGTCCACCTCGACGGTGAAGCGGACGCCGAGCGGGCCGATGGGTCGGCTGGGATCGAGCGAGAGCGTGACCGAGTTGCCGCCGGAATCGACGCTCGCCGCCGTGACACCGACGGTCGGCGTGATCCGGTACGTCGCCGGGCGGACTGCGACGGTGCGGTTGACCGGGCGCGAAAACGTCAGCCGGAGCGTCGTCGGACTCGGCCGGGTCAGCGTGGTGAGATAAAACCGCTCGGTCGATGGCGCGGTCATTCGCGTCAGCGTGACCGATTGCGGCTCGACTTGGACGCCTTCGCTCGACTCGAACGCTCGCGCCACGCTGAGGTCGCCACCAGTCGGCAGGGCGCCGGATAGTCCGCTGAACGAGAGCAGCCACTCGGCGCCGCCGCGAACCGATGTCGCCGTCGTCGCGGCGAGTGAGCCGACCGCGAACAGCGTCGGGTCGAGCGGCCGGTCGCCGACCGGGCGGCTGAACACCAACCGAACCTGCGCCGGTCCCTCCTGTCGCGCCGAAACAAGCGTGATCGGCGACCGGGCCGTGACCGCTTCGTAGCGGGCCGAGCGGCCGGACTCGTCGCCGGAGCGGACGATGATGCCGTAGGTGTAGCGCACGTCGCGGCTCGTTTGCGTATCGGTGAAACCGGTCGCCGTGATCGGCAGCGTGACCAGCGGCGAGAGCGCACGCGGATCGGTGCCGCGCAGGACGACGATTTCGGCCCCGGTCGGTGCCTCGGTCGGCGCGACCCAGCGCAGTTCGACCGGCGAGCCGTCGGCGGTCGGGACGGCGACGGCGTGGAAGTCGAGCGGCGGTTGCAGCCGCGAGGCGACCGACCCGGCGGCGTCGCCTTCGTAGCGGACGATGGCCCGGCCGGTGTTGAAGAACAGCTCGTTGCGCCCGTCGCCGTCGAAATCGTGGACCAGCGTCGCGCTCGCTCCGGCGCCGCCGACGGTCCAGAACGGCTTCAGCCCGCCGTGTCCGTCGGTCGTGAAGACGTACAGATTCGGCGCGGCGCAGATGATCAGATCGGCGATGCCGTCGTTGGTCAAGTCACCGGCCGAGAGCGAGTTATCGGTGTCGGCGAAGCCATAAAACGCTTGCTGCCACGCGATCCGGTAGCTGTCGTTGCCGGCCGCTTTCCACAACCGAACGATCCAGTACGGCGCGTCGTAGTCGTGGTTCTGCGTCTGGACATAATCGGACGAGACGCCCGTCACGAACTCCATCCGCCCGTCGCCGTCGAAGTCGCCAGAAGCGAGCAGCGTCTCGCGGTTGACCAGATCGGTCGAGTCGGTCCATGTGTGGCGGAACCCAGCCGAGAGCGAACTGCCGACGGTTTCGTCCAAATAAAAATCACCGTCGGTGTCGGCCATGACGACCTCCGGCCGACCGTCGCCGTCGTAGTCGGCCACGACGGCGCGCGGCGGACCGAAGCCGTTGTAGCGGTCGTCCGGTCCCGAACGGGTCGGGTTCGGCAGTTTTGCCATCCGGCGATACTTGCTATCGGCGCCCACTTGATAGACAGCATACCCATCGTCGGCGCCGTAGCCGTCGGTCGTGTTGAAGGTCGAATCGAGCCGGGCGACCATCTCGTTGGGCCGCCCGTCGCCGTCCACGTCAGCAAACGCGGCGCCCCAGACCCTGCCGCTTGTGTCGGCGAACGCCGGTTCGATGTTGACCACGCCGCCCTGAACGCGGGTGCGGAACACGACCGTCACGCCGCCTTTCTGGGCCGCGTTGATGTAGGTCATCAGGTCGAGCGAGCCGTCGCCGTCCGGGTCGCCGAGGTCTTTCGGCAGCAGGTTCGTGTCGAAGGTGATCGAGTCGCGCTCGGTCAGCGGTCCGTCGTTCGGGATATCGAAGAAACCCAACCGGTAGGCGTCTTTTTCGCGGTCGTAGATCGTCGCGATCAACTGATCGGTGCCGCGATGGAGGAAATCGCCAGCCTTGTCGAGCAGATACCCGCTGGGAATCTCCAGCGGCAATTTCGCTAAGGCCGCCGTCGGGAAGCGGGCGCCGGTGCGGCGCAGCGGGATCGGCGCGGATCGGCTGGTCAGACCGGCGACGTTGCGGGCGACGACGACGGCTTGAACCGTTTGGCTGGCCGGCAGATCGTCGGGACCGACCAGCGCGCTGTGCAGGTTGACGATCCCGCCCATCGCGACCCGACGGACGCCGCCAGCCGTCGGCAGTTCGAGCCATGCCTCGCTCAGATCGTCGGTTCGGGTCTGGACGAGCACGGCGTCCTGATCGCCGTCCCACGCCGGGATGATCGAGACGCCGCGAGCGCCGGTCGAGTCGCGCCGAACCGGCAGAAAGCGCGGCGGCGTGCGGTCAAGCGTCCAATCGATCCGGTCCTCGACCGTCGTCGAGTCGCCCTGATGGACCGCCAACCGCAGCGTGTAGGTCGTGTCCGGCAGCGGCTGACCGGCGGCGTCGGTCCAGTTCCAGACGGCGAGCGTGTCGTGGACAACTTGGCGACGGATGCGGCCGGTGATCGAGTGCCAATCGGCCTCGCTCTGGAAGTAGTCTTTGTAGGTCGAGCCGACCTTGTAGAAGATCTCGTAATCGCTCAGGTACGGCGACGACGCCGACCCGATGAAGCTGATCGGCGCCCCGGACGAGCCGCCGTCGCCGGTCGGTTGGTCGAACCCGACCAGCGGGGCGAAACTCGCGGCGACGGCGCGGGCGACGTTCAGCCGACCGGCGCCGCTGAAGTGGTCCCAGCCGCGATTGCCGATGTCGTCGGCCGACGAGGTGATGATGGCCCGAACCTCATCGGCCGAGAGGTCGGGTTTGCGCGACAGGATCAAGGCGGCGGCGGCGGCGACGTGGGGCGCAGCGGCCGAGGTGCCGCCGAAGTCGGTTCGGTAGCGCGATTTTTCGTAGCGGGTGCGGATCGCGGTCGTCGGGATCGAGACGCCGGGCGCGGTCAGATCGACGGTCGTGCCGTAGGTCGAGATCGAGACGACCGCATCTTCCTGCGTCGTCATGCCGACCGAAATCGTCTCGTCGTAGCCCGACGGGTAGTGCCGGTTGTCGCCGCCGACGTTGCCGCTCGAGGTTGTCATGACGACGCCGCGCAGGTGGGCGTAGCGGATCGCGTCGCGCATGATCGGCGAGATGACCGCGTCGCCGAACGACATGTTGACGACGCGAATCCCGTTGTCGGCTGCGTACAACAGCGCGCTGGCGATGTCGTCGTCCTCCGACGCCCCGGCGCCGTTGAACGCCCGCAGCGCCACCAGCCGAACCGCCGGGGCGATCCCCGCGACGCCGATTCCGTTGTCAGCCACGGCGCCGATGATCCCCGCGACGCCGGTGCCGTGGCCGCGCACGCCGAGATTCTCGTCCATCGGATCGGGGTCGCGGTCGCGGAAGTCCGAGCCGTCGTCGCTGCGGGTTTGATCGGTGAAATCGTAGCCGATCACGTCGTCAACGTAGCCGTTGCCGTCGGAGTCGATCCCGTCGAAATCACCGCGCACGCCTTTGCGGAGCGAGTCGGCCGACCAGGGTTCGAACGTCCCGTTGTGGTTCGCGTCCTCGGCGGGGTTGATCCAGAGGTTCGGCGCGAGGTCAGGGTGCGTGTAGTCGATCCCGGTGTCGATGATCCCGACCCGAACCGGGACGCCGGCCGGCGAGGCGCCGCGCGTCGTCTGCCACGCCGTCGGCGCACCGACCTTGACCAGATTCCATTGCTGACCGGCGAGCGAGTCGCGCGACGCAGGCGGAACGAGATCATCGACCGGCGACGAGGCAAGGCCGTCGATCTGGTAGCGATAGTTCGGTTGCGCGCTCTCGACGGCCGGATCGGCGGCCAGTTCTCGGGCCAGCGCCGCGACATCGACCGCCCCGGCGACGGTCAGCGTATAGACCCGATCCCACCCAGCGCCGACGGCTTGGGCGCTCAGCGCCGCCTTGCTCGCCGGCCGCAGCGCGACGACGCGGGTCAAATCGAGCGTGCGCCCGGCCAGCCGCATCGTCGTCGGCAGCCCTTTTCGGCTGGAGAGCGCGGCGGCTGATGCGAGCGTGGTCGAGGCAGGACGGAACTTGACGATCACCTCGCCCGGTGCGGCCGGAGCGGCGGTCGGGAGCGATTGGGCGGCGACGAGCGTCGGCGCGAACAGTGTCCAGAGGGCGATACAACGGGCAGCGGGACGACGCATACGAAGTTCGGCGGGTGGCTTGAAACGGGGCAAGATGCAGGATCAGGCCGCCGAAAGCCAATCCGGTGCCGGGCTACCGGGGAAACGGGCGAATGCGAGGTCGGGTTTGCCGCAGCAACCGACCAATTCCTGCCGACCAGCCCCCGACTCCGCCATGCAGCCGATCAACCTCGCCGACAAATTCGCCCTGTTCTCGGAGCAATGGAGCCCGAGAATCATCGCCGAGCTGAACGGTCAGCAGGTCAAGCTGGCGAAGCTCGAAGGCGAGTTCGTCTGGCACGCCCACGCCGACGAGGACGAGCTGTTTCTCGTCGTCCGAGGCACGCTGACGATGGAATTTCGCGACCGGCCGCCGGTCGAGTTGCGCGAGGGCGAGCTGCTCGTCGTCCCGCGCGGCGTTGAGCACCGGCCGAGCGCGGCGGCGGAATGTCACGTCCTCTTGTTCGAACCGGCGGCGACGAAGCACACCGGCGATACGGTCAGCGAGCGGACCGTGACCGTGCAGAATCGGATTTAGCCGAGCGCCACGGCGACGATCAGCCCGACGATCCCGAGGCCGACCATGATCCCGTAGAGCGGCGTGACGAAGCGCAACCAATCCTCGTAGCGCACCCCGGCGGCGGCGAGCACCGCCATCAGCGCCCCGTTGGTCGGCGTGAGCAGTTCGCACAGCCCGGCGCCGATCTGGTAGGCAAGCACCGTCGCTTGGCGCGACAAACCGAGCAGATCGGAGAGCGGGACGAGCACCGGCAAGGTCAGCACCGCTTGGCCGCTGACGCTCGGCACCGGCAGATGGATCAGCGCTTGGACCGGGACCATCCCGACCGCCGCCAACGCCGCTGGCAGGTGTGAGAGCGGGATCGCAAGGCCGTGGACGATGGTGTCGATCACGGCGCCCTGACCGAGCACGTACGAGATCGCACGGGCCAGTCCGACCATAATCGCCGCCGGTGCCATCGCCATGAACCCTTCGGCGAACGCTTCCGCCGTCCCGGTCACGCCGAGTCCGCCGACGATCCCGGCCAGCACGCCCATCGTGAGGAACAGGGCCGACATCTCGTCGAACCCCCACTCGAGCCAGACGACGCCGTACACAAACACGGCAAACGTCAGCAACACGATCAGCAGCACCATCAAGCCGCGACCGCCGAGCGGCAGATCGGTCTCGACTGAGCCAGCGACCGCAGCCGCTTCGGGCCGGGTCCGGGCGGCGTAGCGCATCGTCCCGATGATCCAGACCGTCAGGCAAACGGCGAGCAGCGACAGTTCAACCGCCGACCCGGACAAGAGCGGCAACTCGGCGATCTGTCGCGAGATGACCGCCTGAAACGGGTTCGCCGGCCCGAACGACGCGCCGACGATGGCCGGGCCGAGGCTGATCGCGGCGGCGACGAGCGGTCGATAGCCCATTCGGTTCGACAGCACCAACAGCACCGGCACCAGCGCGATGATCTCCTCGCCCATGTTGATCAGCGCTCCGCCGGCCGCGAACACGAGCGAGACGAGCGGGATCACCAACCGGTCGCGCCCCTCCAGACTTTTGACCAGTCGGCCGACGCCGCGACGAAGCGTCCCGGTCCGGTCCACGACCATAAACGCACCGCCTGAGAGAAAGA
>JBBSVG010000176.1:0-6237 GCA_038233775.1 Bacteroidota bacterium
CGGCGGCGAGGAGCGCGGTGATTTTCGGTCCGTCGGCGGCGGCGTGGCGGAGCAGCAGTTCGGTGAACCGCTCGGTCGAAGCGACGCGCTCCGAGAACGGGCGGTAGCTGTACGCCTCGCTCAGCACGGCCAGCCGATTCCGCAGCCCGACGTAGTTGTTCCCGTAGCGAGCCGCCGGACTGAACGTGTACCAGCCCGGCGTCGGCTGGCCTTCCTCGTCGGCGAAGTTGCCGTAATCGTAGCTCTCGAAGCCGGATTCGCGCATCTCGCGCCGAACGGTGGGCAGCAACTCGGACCGTTCGTAGCTTAGAATCGCCGGATCGACGTCGGGATTCAGCGGCGGCGAGTAGGTCAGCGCGTAGCCGTGGTGCGAGCCGTTGGTCGTGTGCAGGTCGATGACGAGCGCCGGGTTCCACGCGTTCATCAGGGCCACGAGCGCCCGAGCTTCCGGCGTTTCGAGCTTCGCATAGTCGCGGTTCAGGTCGAACCCGGCCGCCGTCGTGCGCGTCCCGATCCCGGTGAACGGACCGAACTGTTCCGGTCGGTGATCGCCGATAGCCGCCGCGCCGTCGGCGTTGTAGTTCGGCGCGATGAGCACGGTTAGGTGGCCGAGCAACGGCCGCAGATCGCCGAGCGCCAGCCGCCGGACGAGTTGCTGCGCGGCTTCTTTGCCCTCGACCTCACCCGAATGGATGTTCGCCATGACGAGCACGACCGGCAGCCCGCGCCGCCGTGCCTCGGCGGGCGTGTGGACAGCCGGCTCGGCCAGAATCTCTATTGGCAACCGCCGCCCGGTCGCCGTCGTCCCGAAACTCGTATCGACGACCAACCGGCTGAGCGCGGCGATCTCGGCCAGAAACCGCTCGACCTGCGGACCCGTCGAGGTGCTGTCGAACCCGCTCCGCTCGGCTGACGTGCGCGGCAACTCGGCCGTCGAGCGACAGCCGACGAGCGCCAGCAACAGCGCGGCGATTCCGAGTTGGCGCATCTGAAACGCGCTCAGGGAGCCGGAAAAAGCCAATCTCCGTTCGTGGTGAGCCTGGCGAATCCATGAACGGAGCCACCGCAGCCGTCCTTTGACACGCTCAGGGGGAGCAGACGCCTTGCACGTCTTTGCCATAGCGTGATCTCAGTCGGCGCGGCGGCGGAGGCGGGCGGCGAAGGCTCCGTCGGTGCCGTGGATGGACGGCAGCGTCCGCAGATAGCCCGCGTCATCGACCACGTCGGCCGGCAATCGGTCGGCGGCCGATTCGAGCGCGAAATCGGGGTGATCGGCCAGAAACGCCTCGATCACCGACTGATTCTCGTCCGGCTCGACCGTGCAAGTGCTGTAAACCAGCACGCCGCCGGGCTTGACGAGCGTCGCGCCATGAGACAGCAGCGCTTGCTGCAACTCGATCAGTTCGGGCAAATCGTCGGGGCGCCGGTGCCAGCGGAGGTCGGCCCGCTTGGCGAGCACGCCCAAGCCGGAGCACGGCGCGTCGATCAGCACGCGGTCGGCCGGTTCGCGCTCCAGCGTCCGTCCGTCGGCTTCGACCGGATGGACGATGCTCAGGCCGAGCCGGTCGGCGCTCTCGCTCAGGCGCGTCAGCTTGGCCGGGTAGAGATCGACCGCGACGACTTCGCCCTCGTTGTTCATCGTCTCGGCCAGGAACGTGCTCTTGCCGCCGGGCGCGGCGCACAGGTCGATCACCGTCTCGCCCGGTTCGGCGCCCAACAGCGTGCAGGCAAGCGCCGCGCTCTCGTCCTGCACCGAGCACAGCCCGGCTTCGAGCGAGGCGCGAATCGGCGCGGTCAGCGTCGGGACTTTCAGCAGATCGGGCAGAAACGTCGAGCGCGTGACCGGAATCCCGGCGGCGGTCCAGTCGGCCGAAAGCTGCTCGGCGGTCGTGCGGAGCGGATTCGGCCGGAGCGTGATCGCGGGCCGCTCGTTGTCGGCCTTCAGCAGCGCCTCGGTTTGCTCGGCGCCCATCCGCTCGAGCCAGCGGGCGACGATCCAATCGGGGTGCGAATAGCGGATGCCCAACCGCTCGACCGGGTTCTCGTGCGACGGCTCGGGCAGGTTGCCCCGCTGCCGCGACAGCGCCCGGAGCATCGCGTTGATCAGGTTGCCCGCGCCCGGCCCGTTGTGCGCTTTGGCCGCCTTGACGGCCTCATCGACGGCGGCCGAGACCGGAATCCGGTCCAGATAGAGCATCTGGTAAAGTGCGATGCGGAGAATGATCCGCAGCGTCGGGTCCATCATCCCGTAGTCGGCGTGGTAGATTCCTTTGAGCAGAAAATCGAGGTAGCGCTGCCAGCGGGTCACGCCATAAACGAGTTCGGTCGCAAGCGTCCGGTCGCGCTCGTCGGCCAGCTTGGCCCGGCGGAGCACGCCGTCGAGCGCCGCGTCGGCAAACGCGCCGTCCTGCTCGATCCGGCCGAGCGCACGGGCGGCCAGTTCTCTGGCGCGACCCGGTCCGTCGATGGGCTCGAGCTGCGACGGGCTGGCCCGGTTGGGCGTTCGGGTCGGCTGCTCGGGCCGCGCACCCGGCCGGGCGCCACGGTCGTCGTCGGGTCGGGGCCGACCGGTCGGCCTGCCGCCGGCAACCGGCCGCTGCGGCGACGGGCGACGCTCGGTCCGGTCGTCGGGTCGGCTGCTCCGAGGCCGGTCGCTGTCGGCGCGGTTGCTTTCGATCCGGCTGGGACCGGGCCGCGTGGCCGGTCGGGCGGAACGGGGCGCATCGGACCGGTCGGCCGGGCGCCGCGAGCGCGGATCGTCGGTCCGGTTGGGACTCGTCGGCCGACGGCTGTCGGGTCGGGCATCGCTTCGGGTGCTGGTCGGGCGAGGCCGTTCGCCGTCGCTTCGGGTGCTGGTCGGGCGAGGCCGCTCGCCGTCGATCCGGTTCGGGCTGGAGGTCCGGGGCCGACGCTGCGCCGAGGCGTCGTTCGTCACCTGATCGACGCGGTGATCGGGCCGCTCGGGGTCGCGCCAGACCTTATCGACGGTCGGCGGCGCGGCGCGGCGGGGACTGCTGGAGAAGCGCGACGGAGGACCGCCGCCGGGGCGGGGACCGGACTCGCGCCGGGGCCGCTCGAGTCGCGGCGAGCGGTTGGCGTCGGGTCGGTTGCCGTCCACCTCACCCGTCGATGTGCGGCGAACCGGGGCCGGACGGTCGGAGCCGCCGGGGCGCGCGGTGTGGCGCCGAACGCGCATCGGGCCGTTGTCGCCGCCGTCGAGCATCGGGTTGTGTCGCCGGTCGGGCCGGTCGTCCTGCGTCGGCCGCTGGCGCAGGTAGCGCTTTGGGAGTTCGGTCGGCGGATTCGGGTTGGCGGGCGTCAGGCGGTCTTCGTCGGAGCGCCAGACGAGCGTCTCGGCCTTGACGGCCGGCTTGGTCGATGGCGGCGGCTCGGCGCCCTGTCGCTCGCGCTGATCGCGCTCCATCCCGCCTTCGGTCCTGATCGGGTCAACGTGCTCGCGCTGCACGAGTCGCGGGCGCCGGGAGGCGGGGGTCTTGTGGTCTGCCATGGGTGAAGCTCTGAAAAAAGGATGCGGTGCCCCGCTATCGGGGGCACGGTCGGGGTTGGCGTCGGGTGGCCCGGTGGGGCGCAGACCGGACGCGGCGGCGCGGTGTGGACCGCGCCGGGGCAAGCATGAGAACAGGATGCGGCGGCTCGACGTCGGGCGGGTCGGCGGGGGGCCGAGCGTGCCGGGTTGAGCGGAAAATCAGCGGCAATCAGGCCGGCAGACCTCGACGGCGACGGTCGTCTCGGGTCAGATCGAACACCTTGCGGAACAACCGGCGGTCGGCTTCGGTCAGATCGATCTTGCGCCGACCCATCGCCCGCTCGGCGACCTGCAAGGCGCGCTCGAGGTCGTAGGTGGTCAGGGCTTCACTGCCGCCCCAGCAGAACGACGGCAGGGTCTTCGCCGGCAGCCCGGCGCCGTAGATGTTCGACGAGCAGCCGACGACGGTGCCGGTGTTGAACGACGTGTTGATCGAGCACTTCGAGTGGTCGCCCATCGTCAGCCCGACGAACATCAGGCCGGTATCGACCAGATCGTTGTCGATGGTGACCCGAACCTCGCCGTAGTTGTTCTTCAGATCGGAGTTGTTGCTGTCGGCGCCGAGGTTGACCCACGAGCCCAAATAGGCGTGGCCGAGGAAGCCACCGTGCTGCTTGTTGCTGTACGAGTGGAGGATCGATTGCTCGATCTCGCCGCCGACTTTGCAGACCGGGCCGATGGAGCTGTTTTCGTAGATCGCAGCGCCGATCTTAACTGTGCTGCCGGGACCAATGTAACACGGCCCCTCAACGGTGCTGTTCGACATCAAGTGCGCGTCACGGCCGACATAGATCGGGCCATTTTCCGCGTCCAGCGTCACGCCCGGCTTGATTCGGGCGCCGGGCTCGATGTGAATCCGCTCCGGCTCGATCAGATGCGCCCCGTCGTACACCCGACCGAGCCGCTCCGGCTTGCCGCCCGTCAGCCAGTCGAAGTCGTCGCGAATCGCTTGACCGTTGGCTTGGACGAGATCCCACGGGTACTGGATCAGCGTCACATCCGGCGCTTCCTCACGGAGCAACCCGGCGAAGTTGGCCGGTGAGAACAGATCGTTCAGCGAGGCACGCAGGTCATCGAGCGCGATCCCCGAGACGCGGGCGGCGACGACGTGCTCGCCTTTGAAATAGGCCCGGTTCGCCCCGAGCGCCGGGATTTTGTCGGCCAGCGTCCGGTCGGCCAGCACGGCGCCGTTGATGAACAGGAACTCGTCGTCGCCCGACAGATCGTTGACCGGGACGCCGGGGTTGGTTTGGCGGACGACATCGGTCAGATACGGGCGGCAGTGCAGCGAGAGCGGCAGGTCGGGGTAGGCCCGAGCCAGCTTCTCCTGCAACGTCAGGATGCCGCAGCGCAACTCGTACACCGGCCGCATCAGCGACAGCGGCAACAGCCGCCGGTAGGTGATGCTCTCGAAGATACAGAGGCGCATGAGTATCTGTGTTTATTCCCATGACACTTGTCAGTAGACGCTCACAAGCATTGTGTTCGACGCGACTATGCCTTGAGAATCTCGCACTATAGACAGAATTTCAAAGTCTCTGGTATCCGAACGGAACAATCTATCAGGCTGAGTAGGCCATAACTGCATCCAACCTGACCCACATGGAGCGATGTTGGGAGTATAGATTACATCTTCTCCAGCCGCCTTATCGGGAGTTGCAGAGTCTGTGTCAGCAACTCCCGATAAGGCAGATCCTCCACAAGGATATCGGTAGTACCACTCATATGAGTAGATCTTAGCTCCCCCAGAGGCTTTGGCGTACCAAGCTCCATTCTGATTTGGATCAAGATGACTTGGTCCTGAAATATAAGCAGTCAGGGAAGCTGGAGGATTTGGACCAGGACCAAGCTCAATCCTGATAAAATCATATAGAAAGGATTCAAATCCTTCCCCCATCAAAACATCACGGTAGGCACTAGATCCGTCGCCCTGATTGGCTTCGTGCCATCCCTGAAATTGGGTTGAGAAATAGGGAGTTACAATCTTCGTGTAGTACGTTTCATACCGCGTCAAATCGGGAAAGTTAGTACTACGTACTGCACCGACCAGATCGTCGTGCCTACTTCCCACATTCCTGTTAGAAACCACAGGGACCGTAATGGTAAATCCATCTCCACAGACGTCTGCGGTCGGAAAGTTTGGATCGCTACGACTATCTGTACATGCTTGAATGCTCTGATAATTTGCATGCTTATTTCTGGATGCAAAAAAATGAGGAGCTTTGAGCTGTGAGTTTACATCGACCGTGAGCGCAGATGACTCAACCCATTTGGTGTGACTGTTCCGTTCGCCTCTGTGGGCAGTCATATAGGCTCTCTTCAGCTTCCAATGACCTATTTGGCTGTCGAACACGACTTCGACACCTACGGCTTCCGAGTCGCCCCAGTGTCCTCCATCCAAATAATTTGCAACGCCACAGTCCGCATAATAGCTTAAAAGATAGATTATACGGACAATGTTCTCTGTATGGGCATCGCTCGACGGAAAGTACATGGCAGCCCAAGAAGGCTCACCTAGGTGTCCTCCCACTATACACTGTTCGTCACCACTAAAGTGCATCCTCGGAGCAAAAACAGTTGCTACTGCAAGTTCGAAATCATCATCGAGCCAGTCTCGATCCACATCCTTGATGTGTGGGTTGTAGTCGGCAAAAACCTGGCTTGGGGTTTTACCGAGCCAGTAGCCCGCC
>JBBSVG010000177.1:0-6236 GCA_038233775.1 Bacteroidota bacterium
ACGTACACGCTGTCATAGCCGCTGACCGCCAAATCGGCCCGACCGTCGCCGTTCAGATCGGCTGCGGTCACGTACTGCGGGTAGCCGTCAAGCGGGATCAGCGGCAGCGGCTCGAACGTCCCGTCGCCGTTGCCCGTCAGAATCTGCAACTGGTAGGGCAGCACCTCCGGCGGCGTGTCCCAAGTGTGCCAGAGCCTCCCATAGTTCAGCGCGGCGATGTCGAGCCGACCGTCGCCGGTGAAATCGGCCACGGCCACGTTGAGGCAGTCATAGCCCAGCGGATAACTGCTGGTCGGCTGAAACACCCCGTCGCCCTGATTGAGCAGCACCACGACATATTTTCGCAGATCTCTGGATTGAGCAGGGAATAGGGAGACCGTCACGAGATCGAGCCGAGCGTCGCCGTTCAGATCGCCGACATCAAGCCCCTGAGCGAAGTAATTAACGTCGGCTGCTGTCGGCGTCCCCAGCGTGCCGTCGCCACGACCCGCGTTGTTCTGGCCGGGGAACATAAAGATGAAGTTGCCGAGGTAATCGCGGTTGAGGACATCGACAGCGGCCAGATCGGTGACGCCGTCGCCGGTGAAGTCGCCGCTTTTCAGATCGGAAAAAGTCGCCCGGCCCGTGTCCAGCGTCCAGCCCCGTTGGAAGGTGCCATCGCCCCGGCCGTCGCTGCCGTTGCCGATCTGGAGTTGAAGGCGGTTGAAGCTGAGGCCCGCTGCGATATCGGTGATGCCGTCGGAATTGAAATCACCGGTGGTCAATCCTTCGCACGTGTTGCCGCCCATTTGGAGGATCTGCCCGAAGCGAAACAGGCTGTCTGCCCGACCCGTCCCGAGCAAGACACGCAACAGGCCGTTGACGCTCCCGAGGGCCAAATCCGTCCGGCCGTCGCTGTTGAAATCGCCCGCAACAGCGAGCAGCGGCGCATCATCGAACGGATAGACAATCGGTTCGCCGAAGCGCCCGTCGCCCCGGTTGAGCAAGACGATCAGAGCGGTCGAGCCAAACAACCCGTGGAGGTCTCGGGGCAAGGCCAGATCGGGCAGGCCATCGCCGTCGAAGTCTGCGACGACCGCAGCGGCCGAGTGGGACCGTTCGGTGGGATAGCCGACCGGCGCGGCGAAAGGCGACTGCGCCCGAACCGTCGGCGCGGCGAGCAGGCCGATCAGCGCGAGAAGGGCGAGGAAATGGGTGGATCGCATGGCGAGGCTCTCGGAAAACCGTCCGGCGGCGCACCGGGACGGCGGCGGGTTTGTTTTGCATCGAACATGGCTCCGGCGCAACATACGCACGCTGTCGCGAGATGCGGCTTCGGAACCGCCTTTGCGGCGGGCGGCGCCGCTTCACTACCTTTTCCAACCGAACCCCTGAAAACCGACATGGCCCACGGACCGATCTCGACCTTTTTAGAGCTGAACTACCGCCACTTCAACGCGGCAGCGCTGGTGGACGCGGCCAAAGCGTACTGCCATCATCTGGACACCGGCGGCAAGATGTTCATGACCGTCGCGGGCGCCATGAGCACGGCTGAGTTGGGCATCTCGCTGGCCGAGCTGATCCGGCAGGACAAGGTTCACGCGATCTGCTGCACCGGCGCGAACCTCGAAGAAGACATCTTCAACCTCGTCGCCCACGACTTCTACGAGCGCGTCCCGCACTACCGCGACCTGACGCCGGCGGACGAGCAAGCGCTGCTCGAGCGGCACATGAACCGCGTCACCGATACGTGCATCCCGGAGATGGAGGCGATGCGCCGGATCGAGTCAGCCGTGCTGGAGGAGTGGGTCGCGGCCGATGAGAAGGGCGAGCGGCTGTTTCCGCACGAGTTCATGTACCGGATTCTTCGCTCGGGGAAGCTGAAAGACAGCTACCAGATCGACCCGAAGCACTCGTGGATGCTGGCCGCAATGGAGAAGAACCTGCCGATGTTCGTGCCGGGCTGGGAGGATTCGACGCTGGGGAACATGTTCACCGGCCACGTCATCTCGGGCGACGTGAAGAACGTCCACACGGTGCGGACCGGGATCGAGTACATGATGTCGCTGGCCGAGTTTTACACCGGCATCACCGAGGAAGGGACGCTCGGATTCTTCCAGATCGGCGGTGGGATCGCGGGCGATTTCCCGATCTGCGTCGTCCCGATGCTGCATCAGGACCTGCAACGGCCGGAGATCCCGCTCTGGGGCTATTTCTGCCAGATCTCGGACTCGACCACGTCGTATGGCTCGTACTCGGGCGCCGTCCCGAACGAGAAGATCACCTGGGGCAAGCTGGGGATCGAGACGCCGAAGTACATCATCGAGAGTGACGCGAGCATCGTCGCGCCGCTGGTGTTCGCCTACATTCTGGGCCAGTAATGGGCGGCCAGCCGACGATTGCGCCGCGCAAATCGCTCGGGCAGAACTTTCTGAACGACGCGAACATCGCCCGGAAGATCGTCGCTGCGGTCGATGTGCAGCCGGGCGAGTCGGTCGTTGAGATCGGCCCCGGCACCGGCGCGCTGACCCGGCATTTGCTGCCCGTTGCGCCGAATCTGGTCGCGGTTGAGATCGATGGGCGAGCCGTCGCGTTGCTCGGCGAGCAATTCCCGGCGCTGCGGGTCGTCCAAGCCGATGTGTTGGACGTTCGGTTGGACGAGTTGGTCGGGCCAGACGCCGGGCCGATCAAGGTCGTTGGGAACCTGCCGTACTACATCACGACGCCGATTCTGTTCGGTCTGTTTGGGCAGAAAGAGCGGCTGCGGAGCGGGACGTTCATGGTTCAGCTCGAGGTCGCCCAGCGGATGGTCGCCCCGCCCGGCGGCAAGGAATCGGGCATCCTGAGCATCCTGACGCAGTCGTGGAGCGTGCCGAAGCTGTTGTTCAAGGTGCCGCCGACGGCGTTCTTCCCGGCGCCGAAGGTCACGAGCGCCGTGATTCAACTCGATTACGCCGCCGCGCCGAAACTCGGCTGCGACGACGAAGCGCTGCGCCGAACGGTCCACACCGCGTTCAGTCAGCGGCGCAAAACGCTGCGAAACGCGCTCCGGCCGCTGTTGCCGCCTGATGTCGAGGCGCACGCTTGGCCGGTCGATTTGGGGCGCCGGGCGGAAACGCTGAGCGTGGCCGAGTTCGTCGGCTTGACGAACGCGCTGGCGGAGCGGTCACGTCGCTGAGTCGACCGTCGGCGCCGGTTGGGCCGTTGGGACGCGCACGTCCCAGAGCCGCAGACTCCACAGCGCCGCCCCGGCCGCGATCAAGCCGCCGCCGAAGAACGGCAGCGACAGCCGATCTCCCGCGTAGAGCACGCCGCCGACGACCGGGCCGATAAACCGGCCGAGCGAGCTGATCGATTGGCCGATGCCGAGCACCGACCCTTGTCGGTCGGCTGACGTCAAGCGCGAGAGCAGCGTCGCCAGCGTCGGTGTGGTGAAGGCCGAGCCGATGGCGACGAGCACCAATCCGACAGCCAAGATCGGCGTGCCGTGGGCGAACGGGATCGTGAACAGCCCGGCCGCGAGCGCAAACCCGCCGACGACCGCCAAACGCGCCTCGCCGAAGCGGCGACTGAGCTTGCCCAGCAATCCGCCCTGAATGATCGCGCCGACCAGGCCGAGCACGGTAAAGATCAGCCCGACGTGGAGCGTGTCGTAGCCCATTCGGTTCTTCGCCAAGAGCGGCAGAACCGCGTAATTCATGCTGAATGCGACCGTGACGAGCAGCGACAGGCCGAGCACGAGCCGCAGATCGGCGTGGGCCAGCGTCTCGCGCAGCGCGTCCCAGCGACCCGGCCGTGCCGTCGCTGGCGCCGATGTGTCGCGCTCGGGCCGCGATTCCGGCAGGATGAAGAAGGCGAGCAGCAGGTTGAGCAGCGTCATCGCGCACGTGACCAGCGCCGGGACGCCGTAGCGCGAGACGGTCAGGCTGCCGAGCACGAGGTCGTGCTGACTGAGCAGTCCGCCGAGCGCCGGGCCGAAGGTGAAGCCGAGTCCGAACGCCGCGCCGATCAGGCCCATCCCCTTGGCCCGGTTCTCCGGCGTCGTCACGTCGGCGACATACGCTTGCGCCACGCCGACCGTCGCGCCGCTGATCCCGTCCACGGTTCGGGCGATGAGCAGCAGCCAGAACGAGTTGGCAAACGCCAGCAGCGCGTAGCCGAGCACGCTCCCGGCAAGGCTGATGAAGATGACCGGGCGCCGCCCGATCCGGTCGGAGAGCTTGCCCCAGATCGGCGCGAACAGGAACTGCATCAGCGAGAAGATGCCCGTCAGCAGCCCGATCTGCCAACCGGTTGCGTGGAGTTCTTCGGCGTAAACCGACAAGAGCGGGATGACCAGTCCGAAGCCGAGCAGGTCGATGAAGATGGTCACCAAAATGATGACCAGCGGCGAGCGTTTCAAGACGGCGGCACTCCGACCGATGGCGGGGAACAATACGGCGCGGGCCGACCGCGCAAGCCGTGGGCCAGCGAAACGCCGCCGCGCTTGCGTCAGCGCCACCTTGCCGCCGAACGGCGCTATATTGAACCGCGCTTCCCGTTGACCCACCGACTTCGCCGCCCGATGCCGATCCGCTTTGCCGCCGTTGCCCTTGTCGCGCTGATCGGCGGTTGCGCCGCCAGCCGAATCGACCCGACGACGGCCAAGCCGACCGCGCCGCAACCGCCGCCGATGGCCGACGCCGCGCCGCTGCCTCCGGCCGTCGAACTGGCGCTGCGCGGGCTGGACAACGATTTCGTGCTGGTCAACCTCGCCGCGCACCCCGACGACGAGGACGGCGCGACGCTGGCGGCGGTTGGCCGACAAGGCGCCCGAACCTACACCGTTTTCGCCAACCGGGGCGAGGGCGGACAGAACGAGATCGGCCCTGATCTGTACGATGCGCTTGGCGTGCTCCGCACCGACGAGACCGAAGCCGCCGCCCGGATTCTGGGGTCGAAGCCGAGTTTTCTCGACTTCAAGGACTTCGGCTTCTCCAAAACGGCCCGCGAAACCTACCGCTTCTGGGGCGGCCACGACAAAGTCAGCGCCCGCTACGTCGCCGCGATTCGGGCGCTGCAACCGGACGTGATCATCACCAACCACGACACCGTCACGGTCGGAAGTCGGCGGCAGCACGGCAACCATCAGGTCGTCGGGAACAGCGCGGCGGAAGCGTTCGGGCGGACGGCGACCGATGCGGGTCCGCGTTGGCAGACGCGCAAGCTGTTCAACCGAACCGGGTTTTTCGGTCCGGCGGAGAATGCGGCGGTGGTGGTCGAGGTCGGCGCGGCCGATCCGGTGGACGGTCAGAGTCCGATCCAGCTCGCCATCGGGGCGCTGCGTCAGCATTTAACCCAAGGCATGGGCGCGTTCGCCGACCGGCGCGGCGGGACGACGACGACCAGCCACCGATTGCTGCGCTCGGATCGCGAGTACCCGAACGATCCGCACGATCTGTTCGGCGGGATTTCGTATGACACGGTCTGGGTCCGGCTGGGCGAACCGGTCAATCTGAGTCTGCGAGACGCCGCCCGTCGCGGCGACACGGCGGCGGTCGGCGGGCTGATGCGGCACTACGCGGCGATGACCGTCGGCGTGCCGATTCCGTCGTTGCGCGACGTGCAGCGGGCGGTCGAGCACGGCGACGGGACGCCGCTCTACCGGGCGCCGGGCCTCACGCCACTGGCCGGCCGGTTGGTCGCCGGTCGGCGCGAGAAGCTGGCCCGACTCTACGATGCGCTTGCTCCAGCCGATCTGCGCTTGGTCGCCGCCGACTCGATTCTGGTGCCGGGTCAGCAAACCACGGTTCACGCCGTCGGCGCCCAAGCCGGTCTGGTGCTCGATCCCGGCGGATTTGCGCTGCCGACCGATGTCGCCGTGACGATTCCGCAGAACGCCCAACCGACGCTGCCGCGCAAGGTTCAGCAATACGTCGAGACGGATCGGCCGACGGTCCGCGTCCGCTCGACCGGTCTGCCGACGATGCTGCCGGTCGAGATCGCATCTCCGCTGACACTTGAGACCGACGAGCCGATTCTCCACGTTCGGGCCGGTCGCCCGCTCGATCTGGCGGTTCGGTTGACGAACCACCTGCACGGCCCGACGACGCCGGAACTCCGCGCCACGGTCCCGGCTGGCTGGACGGCAACCGCGCCGCGATTGGCGCCGCTGGCCGAGGACGGGACCGCAACGGCGACGATCCGGGTCACGCCGCCGTCGAACCTCGCGCCCGGCGATGTGCCCATCACGATCACCGCCACGACCGGCGGCGGTC
>JBBSVG010000178.1:0-6209 GCA_038233775.1 Bacteroidota bacterium
CCGTCGTCTGTCTCGCTGCCCGACTCGGTTCAGAACGCCAACGAGGTGACGTTCACCTTCGACCCGCCGGAGCTGGCGCTGGGCAACCACCGGATCCAGGTGGTGCTGCTGGACGTCAACCGCAACCCGTCGGACAGCTCGGTGGTGCTCGATGTGAAGGTCCAGAACGAGAACCAGTTGGTGGCGCTTGGGGCGTACCCGAACCCGTTCAAGTCGAAGACGATCCTCGCATTCCGCAACCTGTTCAGCGAGTTGGCCGATGAGGTGCGGTTCGATGTCTACACCGTCTCCGGGCGGCACATCGTCTCCCGGCACTACAACACCTCCGAGGAAACCATCACCCGCTCGTTCAACGGTCAGGTGCTGACCACGCAGGTGACCGGCATCGCCGGTTTGCTCGACCAAGGCTATCAGGAGATCGTCTGGGACGGGTTCGATGACGAAGGCAACGAGGTCGCCTCGGGCGTTTACTTCGCCCGACTTAGCGTCCGCCATGGGAGCGAGTCGCGCAGCGAGGTCATCAAGGTGGCCCGGTTGCGGCAGTAAGGGCGCTCTGCCGGCCCCTGAACGTTCAAGACATCCAGATACGATGAGCCGCTGTGAGACCGATGGGTCGATTCCGCAGCCTGAGAGGAGATCAAGCGTGACGAAGCAGATGCATGGGCGACGGACAGCGAGCCGCGTGGCCGCTCTGATGACGGCAGTCGGTGCCGTGGCGCTGGGTGCTGCCCCCGTTCGGGCACAGGAGACGGCAAGATATGCCGCCGACTTCCTACAGATCCCGGTCGGCGTGCGGGCGCTCGGTATCGGCGGCTCCTACGCCGCGATGGCCGACGACGGCAGCGCGTTCTACTGGAACCCGGCCGGTGTGGCGCTGGTCCCCGACCTGACGCTGACCGGCATGTACGACTCCCGCTTCGGTTCGCTCAACCAACCGCTTGGGCAGTACTACCACACCGGGTTGACGCTGCCGGTGCGTGGCGCCTCGCTGGCGATCAACTGGACCCGCTCCGGCGTGAGCGGGCTGGGGTTGAACCAGCCGTTCGTCAACAACGCCGACCGGACGAGCCCGAGTCACGAGGAGGAGTTGGACAACCTGCACCAAGGCGAGTTCGGTGTCACGGGCAACGCGTTCTATGTGACGTTCGCCAAGAACATCGCCAGCTTGGTGGACTTCGGTTGGCAGTTGTTCAAGCTGCCGATTGACATTCCGGTCGGGCTCAACTTCAAGTACATCCGCGAGTCGTACGGCTCGATGGCGTCGGCCAGCGGGTTCGGACTCGATCTGGGCGGGATGTTCCGCGTCCGGTTGAGCGACCTGATGACCAACCCGTACTACGGCAACCTCTCGGTCGGCCTCGCTGTTCGGGATCTGTCGAAGACGAATCTGGCGGTTTCGGGGGAAAATAGCGCCCTCAGCCGGGGCGGTCTCGGTTCGGTCCGGGTCGAGGCGACGGAGCAGGTGCCGCGCACGTTCTCGTTCGGCTTGGCCTACGATCAGCCGCTCAGCTTCGTCGACAGTCGGTTGGCTGTCACCTACGACTGGCAGAGCCGGTTCGGGGGAGAGAGTTCAGTCGGCACCGAGTACCGCTACCGCGATCTTGTCGCGCTGCGGGCCGGGTCGTACGACGGCACGCTGACCCTCGGCGCCGGTCTGAAGGTCAAGTTCCTCACCGTGGACTATGCTTACATGAGCCACGACCTCGGCAGTCCGCATCGTGTCGGGGCTTCCATCAATTTCCGTAAATTGGGGCTGTGAGCGTGGACGTTTTCTTCTGGACGGGATCTAAATCGAAGCGGGTTCTGTTGCTTGTCGCCGGGCTCGGGGCCGGATGGTGGAGCGGCTGCAAACCGCATGGACCCGAGGATCTGCCGCCGGATCGGCCGCAGATGGTGGGCAAGAATGACCTGCTGGAGCAGGGGATCGACGCAGTAGACGGACAAAACGCCATCGAGATCCAGTGGCGCGCCCCGAGCCTGACTGGTTCGCCGCCCGACGGGTATCGGATCTATCGCCGCCAAGCCGCCCGGAGCCAATTGTTTCAACTCGTCGGCGAGTTTCGGGTCGGCACCCGACCGGGGTTGCCTGACACGACTTACATTGATGCCGACACCAGTCGTCTGAGCGCAACGTCGAATTTTGTCGGGACCCGGTTCGATTACGTCGTCCGGGGGTTCGTCGGCAGTGCCGAGAGCGCCAATTCGGACACCGCGACCTACCGGCTGTGGTATCAGACGAATCCGCTGGAGGTCATCAACGACCCGATGACGGGGCAGCCGCAGCGGTTCATCTATAAGATCAACCCGTTTCAGCAGGCCGCGTTTGTGATTCGGATTGGCGAGTTCGACCGTCGTGGCAAACTGCTGGGCGTCGTCTGGACGAGCGGTGAACCGGTCCAGCCGGATGATTACTCGCAGCAGCAGGTCGAATACGATGTCAAGAATCTCCCGTCGGGCGCCCCGTCCCCGCCGCCGTTTCTCGATAGCCAAGGGCGTTTGTTGCTGATTCCCGGCCGCCCCTACCGCTGGCGGGTGGATCTCTACCCGGACGAAGGCATCAACAGTTTCTCAGGTTCCGAGTCCGCTTGGAAGGATTTTACTGTCGGTCCGCCTTCCTGATAGGTCCGTTTTCACCGAAAAAAGGGGTCTTTCTCCCCAAGGGGAGCGGGCGTGTTTGCTTTTGTCGGCAGGGGTTTACTATCTTGGGCATAAGTGTGTCGCCCAGTGCCCGCCGCCCTGACCGGCTGGATGGATTGAACAGCGCCACCGTGAGGTCCAACAGCGGCCGCAAGTGGCATCGGCTTTAACTGTCAGGATTCAGACTCATGCATCACAAGCGGTTGCTCTCTCTGATCGTGACCGTCGTCACGATGGCGGGGGGAGTGCAGACGGCAACGGGGCAGACCCCGCAGTTTCTCGGTACGCCGACCACGACAAGCCCGACGCCGGCCTCGGTTGATGCCCTGAGCGGGCTGGTGGGAGCCCGGTCTTACGTGCTTGATCCCAATGATCGCTCGGGTGTCACCATCGAGGTTAACGTCTGGGGCTATGTGCGGAGTCCCGGTAAGTATCTGGTTCCCGGAACAACCGATCTGATCACCCTGTTGAGTGGGGCAGGCGGGCCGGCCGACAACGCGAGGTTGAGCGAAGTCACCATCGTTCGGACGGTGAACGAGGACTCAGTGCTCGTTGAACGGCGCATTCCGGTCGATGTGCAGCGCTTCATTGAGACGGGCGACCGCAGTCAGATACCGACGCTACGCCGCAATGATCTGGTCATCGTTGCCGGCGGCGTGGGCAGCGTGTTCCAGAATCTCGTCTCGGTCCTTCGGGATGTCTCCCTCATCGCCAGTACCATCTTCCTGCTGGTCCGCGCCGGAAACCGGTAAGTCGGCTGCCCGGACCCTGCTCGTTTTCCCCAGATTTACTCGATTATCACCACACGCGGAGGTCACCATGGTCAAACGGTTATTGCTTGGCGCCTTGCTGCTCGGAGGGACAGCCGCAACCGCTGCGGCTCAGACCTACACCGCCACCAGCAAGTTGATGCATGTGCAGGAGGGGCTCCTGCCCCGCCAGGGGACGCTCTCGGCGTTCACCACCACCTCGGTCTATACCCGCAGCAACGGGTTCCCAACGCTCGATCCGACCCGTGGCAGCGGCGTTCAGCTCTGGTATATTAAGAACACCAACATAGTCGATTACGTCGTCACCAGCAACCTGCTCGTCGGCCTGTCCTACAGCGCCTATCAGGACGTGCATCGGACCAGTCGTGAGGCCAACACGCCGATCAGCGACATCGGGCTGACGGTCAAGGCCGCCTCGTTCCCACTGTTCAACGACTTTGTCTATGCAGGTCTGATGGGGACGCTGAACAAGCCGTTGAAGACGCAGAACGTCTGGCTGGCACCCTACTCGGCAGGCAGCCCGGAGTTGGGGCTGTTCGGGACCGTCTCGTACTACCGAGACAACCTGTTCCCCAAGGAGTCGTTCGGGTTGCATGCCAACGTCGGCTACTACAACCACCTCGACAACGGTCGCAACCTCGGCGAGAAGGACCGCAACGCGGCCTCCGCCCTGCCGACCGACGCCAAAGGTCGGCAGTATAGGACGGCTAAGGTGGACGGCACAACCCAAGCGTTTCGCTACGGGGTCGGTGCCTCCTACCCGACCGAATACTTCGACGGGTTCTTGGAGGTGTGGGGCAATGCGTTCATGAGCAAGCCGCCGGTGTTCGCCTATACCCGTGAGAACTACGCTTGGGCCACGCTCGGTGGCGTGGTGCGGCCGGTGCCGTATCTGATGCTCAACGTCAGCCTCGACCTGCTGCTGGCCGGGCGGAATGACTACACCGATTATGGGGTGGCGAACGCTTTCGGGATCGACCGCAAGCCGACGCACGACCCGGATCTGTCCAAGACGCTCAACTTGCCGCCGTACAACATCAACATCGGCGTGCAGTGGACGATCCTCCCGTGGCTGGGTGACGACCGCCGCATCTTCGACCGCCGTCGGATCGATATCAACACGCAGAACGGGGACGACCCGCTGCTCGAGCTGCTCCGTCAGGAAGAGGGCGGCGACGCGCGGACCCGTGAGGAGCTCGAGGAGCTGCGTCGCCAGCGGATGAACATCGAGCAGAACCTCGATAACCTGCGCAAGCTGCTCGATCAGCCGGGCGCACCGACCGACTCGACTCGGCAGAACAACGGCACCCAGCCGAGCGGCACGACCACGCCGTCGTCGGGCAGCACGACACCGTCGAGCACGACCACCCCGGCGTCAGGCACGACCACGCCAGCCGGTCGCCAGCAGCAGACGCCGCTGCGTCCTGCGACGACACCGGCCGACTCGACCCGCAGCAACTGAGGGTCGCAACCGCTGTATCAGGTCTCCGTCTGACAAGAGCCCTCAGCCCCGCTGCTGAGGGCTCTTGTCGTCTCTGACGGCTTGGGCGTCTGGTTCCGGTACGAACCGTGTACGCCGGTCCGTCCTTCTGTCTGCTGCGTCGCTCGTTCCGGTCACCCGCTCGGACCTCTGCCCGCCCATGCTGCACACGCTCTTCATCCGCGATTACGCCCTCATCGACGAACTGAATGTCGCGCTCGACAGCGGGCTGAACATCATCACCGGCGAAACGGGCGCGGGCAAATCGATCATTCTCGGCGCGCTCGGGCTGCTGCTCGGCGACCGTGCATCGGCCGAGTCGGTCCGCAAAGGCGCCGCGAAAGCGGTCATCGAGGGGACGCTCGATATGCCGAAGGGACCGAAGCTGCGCGAGCTTCTGACGGCGCATGGGCTTGATGTCGAGGAGCAGATCCTGCTGCGCCGCGAGGTGTCGGGCAAAGGCACAAGCCGGGCGTTCATCAACGACAGCCCGACCTCCATTACGGTGCTGCGCGAGGTCGGCGAGCAACTGATCGACCTGCACGGGCAGCACGAACACCAGTCGCTGCTCCGAGTCGAGACGCACTTGGGGTTGCTGGACGAGTTCGGCGGCCTTGGTGGGCTGGTGGCCGAGTACCGCGCCGGGTTCGACCGGCTGGCTGAGTTGCACCGGCAGCGCCGCGATCTTCGGGCGCGTGAAGCGGCGCTGCGGGAGAAGCAGCAGCTCTACGGGTTTCAGATCGCCGAGATCGACGCCGTTGCCCCGCAGCCGGGAGAGGACGCCGAGCTGGAGACCGAGCGGACGATTCTGGAGAACGCCGAGCGGTTGTTTGCCGACACGTCGGGCCTCTACCAGACGCTCTACGAGAGCGACGACGCGATCTACGACCGACTCGTGGCGGCCCGCAACACGCTCGAAGATCTGGCCCGGATCGACCGGACGTTCGCCGATGGAGCCGAGGAATGCCGCTCGGCCGAGGCCATCGTCCAAGAGTTGGTCAAGTTCATCCAGAACTACAACTCGCGGATTGAGTTCAATCCCGAGCGCTTGACCGACGTGCGCGAGCGGCTGGCGACCTTGCAACGGTTGAAGAAATCCTACGGCGGCTCGGTCGAGGACGTGATCGCCTACCGTCGGACCATCGGCGCGGAGCACGAACTGGTCGATAACTTCGAACTGGCCGTTGAGAAGTTAACGAAGGCCGTCCACGCCGACCGGCTGGCCTTATCAAAGGTTGCCGAGCGATTGACGGCCAAGCGGCGTGAGGTCGGCGAACGACTCAGCCGACAGGTGGCCGACGAGTTGCGCGACCTCGGGATCG
>JBBSVG010000179.1:0-6128 GCA_038233775.1 Bacteroidota bacterium
CCCGGCGTGCCCGGCATCGGCGAGAAAACGGCGACCAAACTGATCCAGGAACACGGCTCCATCGAGGCCGTGCTCGACGCAGCGCCGACCTTCAAACAGGCCAAGTTGCGGCAGAACCTGATCGAGTTTCGCGACCAAGCGATGCTGTCGAAGCGGCTCGTGACGATTGATCAGGCCGCGCCGGTTGCGCTCGACTGGCACACGCTGACCATCTCGCACCCGAACTGGGACGCGCTCGACCGGCTGTTCGGCGAGCTGGAGTTTCGCGGGTTCCGTCGCCGGTTGCAGGAGCGGCGCGATCTGGTCGCGGCGAACCCGAACACGCCGCCGCACACCGCTGGCCGCGCCGCGAAATCCACCGATCCGCTCGTCGCCACGACGACCCAAGCGATGCTGGCCCAGCCCGGCATGGACTCGCCCGACCTCGGGTTCGACTTCGGTCCGTACACCGAGACGAAAACCATCGCGGAGGTCGAACACACCTACACGACCGTTCACACCGCCGCCGAGTTGGCCGAGTTGATTGGGCAGCTTTATGGGATAAAGCTACTCTCGTTCGACACCGAAACCGACAGCCTCGACCCGCTGACGGCTGGGCTGGTCGGCCTGTCCGTCTCGACCCAACCGCACACGGCCGCCTACGTTCCGGTGCCGCTGCCCGACGGAACCGACGAAGCGGCGATTCTCGACGCTTTTCGGCCGATCTTGACCGATCCGGCCCTGACGCTCTGCGGACAGAACCTAAAGTTCGACCTCGAAGTCCTCGGCGTGCGTGGGATCGAACCCGTCGGACCGCTGTTCGACACGATGGTGGCCGATTACACGCTGCGACCGGAAGGCGTCCACAACATGGATGCGCTGGCGAACGATCATCTGAAATACAAGCCAATCCCGATCATCGACTTGATCGGCAAGGGCAAGGCGCAGATCTCGATGCGCGACGTGCCGCTCGAGCAGATCGCCGAGTACGCCGCCGAGGACGCCGACGTCGCGCTGCAACTGCATGACGCGCTGAAGGCCGAACTCGACCAGATCGACAGGCTGAAGCTGCTCTGCGAACGGGTCGAGTTTCCGCTCGTCCCGGTGCTGACCCGCATGGAGATGCACGGCATCGCCGTCGATACGAGCATTCTGGGCGACATCTCGGCGACGCTGGAGTCGCAGTTGGTCGAGATCGAGCGCGAGACGTACGAAGCGGCGGGCGAGACGTTCTCGATCAACTCGCCCAAGCAACTCTCGGTGATCCTGTTCGAAAAGTTGAAACTCCCAACGCGAAAGAAGACCGCGACAGGCTACTCGACCGATCAGCAGGTGCTCGAAGATCTCTCCTCGCGTCACCCGCTGCCGCGACTGGTGTTGCAGTATCGACAACTGTCGAAGCTGAAATCGACCTACGTCGATGCGCTGCCGACGCTGATCAACCCGCGCACCGGCCGGGTTCATACGTCGTTCAACCAGACCGTCGCGGCGACCGGTCGGCTCTCGTCGTCGGCGCCAAACCTGCAGAACATCCCGGTGCGGACCGAGCAGGGGCGCGAGATTCGGCGCGCGTTCGTCGCCGGTGAACCGGGCTGGACGCTGTTGGCGGCCGATTACTCGCAGATCGAGCTGCGGATTCTGGCCCACGTCTCGAAAGACGCCGAACTCGTCCGCATTTTCAACACGCCGGGCGAGGACATCCACACGTCCACGGCCAGCCGACTGTTCAACGTCGCGCCCGAGGACGTGGACCGCGAGCAGCGGCGGGCGGCCAAAACGATCAACTTCGCCGTGCTGTACGGCATCTCGCCGTTCGGCCTCGCGGCGCGCTTGGGCATCGTCCAGAGCGAGGCGAAAGCGCTGATTGAGGCGTATTTCAAGCAATTCCCCGAGGTCGGGCGCTACTTCGGCCGCGTGCTCGACGAGGCGCGGCAGCAAGGCTACGTCGAGACACTGCTCGGTCGGCGGCGCTACATCGGCGACCTGCACGCACGCAACGCCGCCAGCCGCTCGTTCGCCGAACGGACCGCGCAGAACATGCCGATCCAGGGGACGAACGCCGACATGATCAAGCTCGCCATGATCGCCATCGACCGGCGGCTGCGCGAGGAAAAGTTCTCTGCGCGGATGCTGCTGCAAGTCCACGACGAACTGCTGTTCGAGGTGCCCGAGGCCGAAGTCGAGCGGGTCCGAACGCTCGTCATCGAAGAAATGCGCGATGCGCTGCCGCTCGACGTGCCCATCGTGATCGAGGTCGGCACCGCCCCCAACTGGCTCGACGCCCACTGATGCCGTTCCCCGATAGAAAAGGCAACGTCTGACAACCCAGCCAAGCCCTATGTCTCCGCTTAGCCGTCAAACCTCCGGCAAGAAGCTCTTTTACGGCTATTTGCTTGGTCTACCGTTGGCCGTAATTGTCGTGTTTCTTGTCGGTGCATGGACCGCAGTTTTTTGGACCCAATCGGCCTTTGTGAAGCCATTTCTTCCTAAGACAAGGATGAAGGGCGATGCCGAATTTTGGGTTGTGAAGCAGACTTGGACCCTCTTGGCTCTTTTGGGATTGGGTGTATGGGCCGCGTCTGCTCGACTCAACGGGCCGCGATGGCTAAGACATAGCGCCCTGATTGTCGGTTGCGCGGGGGTTATTTTGGTTGCGTTCTGGTGGGCCTTGTTTTTGGTGTAATAGATTTAACAAGCCGGGATTCATGTCGGATTACAGTCATATTCGAAGGCTGCATCGCGAAGGATCTCACACAAAAGGCCGCGCTGAAGTTGGCCGGAGGTGAGCCCCTCGGGTGATAGGTAAACCGCAGATCGCCATCCCGACCGCTTCTGGCGAACCATCGCCGCATTTCTGGACCGTGTAGGCGATTCCGCCCATTTGACGGCGCCGACGCCGGTCGTAGGTTGAATCGTGTCGGGCGAGCCACCCGACCTCTTTTAGACCGAACCGGAGGATTGATGCGGCAGATTCCGTGGGCGCTGGTGCTGTTCAGGCTCGCCGCCGCGCCGACGATGGCGCTGCTGATTTGGCGAGGCGCGACGGGCGGTTGGCTGGTCGCGTTGCTCGTCGCCGCGCTGGGATCGGACATCTTCGACGGCGTGATCGCTCGTCGGCTCGGGACCGCGACGGCGGCGCTGCGCCGGGCCGACAGCGCGGTGGACACGGTGTTCTACGTCGCGGTGCTCGCCACGAGCGTCGTCCGCTGGCCGCAGGCGTTCGCCGCGCACCGGGTCGGGATCGGGCTGCTGATCGGGCTCGAACTCGTCCGCTTTTGGGTCGATGGCGTCAAGTTCCGCCGGATGGCCGCGTACCACATGTGGTCGGCCAAAGCGTGGGGACTGGCGCTGGCGGCCGGGTTCGCCGAGCTGTTCCTGACCGGTCAGGCCGGACCGCTGTTCGCGTTCGCCGTCTGGTTGGGCGTCGCCACCGACGTGGAAGGGCTGATCGCCTCGCTCGTTTTCTCCAAACCGCATCACGACGTCCCGAGCCTCGTCCACGCGATTCGGCTGGAGCGCCAAACGGAACCGCAGCCGGTGCGGTTGGAGGGGTGAATCCACAAACCCAGCTTCACTGGTTGGCGGGACACAGATGCGGGTCATCGTGCTGATGAACGGCGGCGCGGGCGCGGTCGCCGGTGCTGAGGAAGCGAAGCGGACGCAGATCGGCGAGGCGTTTCGCAAAGCCGGGGTCGAGGTCGAGATTCGGGCGGTGCCGGGCGCCAAGCTGACCGAGTCGGCCAAACAAGCGTGCGACGAAGGTGCCGATGCAGTCGTCGCGGCCGGTGGTGACGGGACCGTCAGCGCGGTCGCCGGGGCGCTGGCCGGTTGCCCGATCCCGTTCGGCGTGCTGCCGATGGGGACGCTGAACCACTTTGCCAAAGACCTCAATATCCCGCTGGACATCGACGGCGCCGCCGCGCTGATCGCCGCCGGTCAGACGCGTCCGATTGATGTGGCCGAGGTCAACGGCCGCGTGTTCGTCAACAACTCGTCGGTCGGGATCTACCCGCGCATGGTCGTCGTCCGCGACCATCAGATGCAGCGGTTGGGTCGCGGCAAGTGGCTGTCGATGCTGATCGCCGCTGGCCGAATGCTTCGGCGCGTGCCGCTGATCGCCGTGCGGGTCTCGACCCATCCGGCCGACCCGACGCCGACCGAGGCGCGGCGCACGCCGTTCGTCTTCGTCGGCAATAACCGCTACGAGATGCATCTGCTCGAACTCGGCGCCCGGCCCGACGGGCTGACCGACGGAAAACTCAGCCTCTACATGCCTCGGGGCACCCACCGCCGGACGCTGCTGAAGCTGGCGTTTCTGGCCCTCATTGGTCGGCTCGACCAGACGAAAGAGTTCGTCACGTCCGACCCGACCGAGCTACAGATCGAGTCGCGCCGCCGACACCTGCGCGTCTCGCTCGACGGCGAGGTGATCCATCTTGCCCCACCGCTGCACTACCGCATCCGCCCCGGCGACCTGCGCGTGTTCCTGCCGCCCGCCGATAGCCCAGCCTGATGAAGACGATTGCCCACCTGTCGGACCTCCATTTTGGCCGCGTCGATCCCCGCGTTGCCGATCAGTTGGCCGAGGAACTGGCCGCCGATCCGCCGTCGCTTGTCGTCGTTTCGGGCGATTTTACCCAACGCGCCCGGCCGGGCGAGTATGCGGCGGCGAAGGCGTATCTGTCGCGACTGCCGACGCCGCAACTCGTCGTGCCGGGCAACCACGATGTTCCGCTCTGGGCCGTCTGGAACCGGCTGATCGACCCATTGGGCGATTACCGACGCTTCATCACGACCGACCTCGATCCGCTCTACGTCGATGGCGAGATGGCCGTGCTTGGCGTCAACACGGCCCGCTCGCTGACGTGGAAAGGCGGACGCATCTCGACCGAGCAGATCGCCCATTTAGGGATCACGCTCGGGACGCTGCCCGACACCCTCGTCAAGATCGTCGTCACGCACCACCCGTTTTTGCCGCCGCCGGACCGGGCCGACGAGGCGGTGGTCGGTCGGGCCGAACTGGCGCTGAACACGCTCGGTCGGGTCGGTGTCGATCTGCTGCTCGCCGGGCACCTGCACCGGGGCTACTCGGGCGACGTCCGCTTGCGCCACCCGACGGCAACGCGCGCGATGATCTCGGTTCAGGCTGGCACGGCGACCTCAACCCGAACCCGACACGAGCCGAACGCCTACAACCGGATCACCGTCGAGCCCGACCGGATCACCGTGACGATTCGGACGTGGACCGGCACGGCCTTCACCGACGGCACCCGAACCACCTACCGCCGCACCCCCGGCGGCGATTGGGCCGCCGACCGCTGACCGCCCCGGCGCGACTCAGCAGGGCGACCCCGTTTCTGTCAGGCCGATGGCGCTGGTGAGGAAGCGGCCCGGCGGATGGCGTCGGTGGTGATCTCGTCGCGCCACCCTTGAAACACCGGCTTGCCGTCGATGAAGACGACCGCCTGCGGCGTCTGGTGCTCGATGTGCAGCCGCTCGGCCAGTTCGGTCGAGAGCGCCCGATTCTGCTGGACGGTGACGGTGAAGACCTGCGGATCGTCGGCCCATTCGAGCCGCTCGATCTCGACCTGCGCCCGAGAGGAAAATGGACACGTCGAGCTGTGCTTGTAGAGCACGACCGGCTGCCCCGACTGGAGCGCTTGCTCGAACTGATCGACGGACTGAAGCACCTGAAGACTCATGCGGGACGCTCGGGGATCGGGTTGAGAGGAAGAACACAACGTCTGCTCTCAACGGCCTCGCCCGCCGCCCCGTTCACCCGTCGCTCAACCCCTGCTGCAACTCGTTCAGCTTGAGCAGCGCTTC
This sequence comes from Bacteroidota bacterium, assembly GCA_038233775.1. Classification (GTDB taxonomy): domain Bacteria; phylum Bacteroidota; class JBBSVG01; order JBBSVG01; family JBBSVG01; genus JBBSVG01. Next base: position 5,806 of record JBBSVG010000179.1, read on the forward strand.
GATGGGCGTCAGCCGGTTCACGTCCAGCGTGCGGAGCGCTTGGACAACCGGGTGCGGCGCGGTCAGTACGGCCACGTCGGCGGCGGTCGTGGGACCGAACAGCGACGGTTGCTCGTCCGGTTCGGGCAGGTGCGCCAGCCGGTCGGCGGTCGATGGCGTGGTCCGGTCGCCTTCGAGCGTCTTTAAAATGGCCTGCGCCCGGCGGATCAGCGACGTCGGCAGCCCGGCCATGCGGGCGACCTGAATCCCGTACGAATGGTCGGCGCCGCCCGGCACGATCTTCCGCAGAAAGATGACCCGGTCGGCCAGTTCGCGGACCTCGA
>JBBSVG010000180.1:0-6101 GCA_038233775.1 Bacteroidota bacterium
CAGGGTTCATGACGTCAATGGGTCAGAATGTGATCGCAGTCGTGAAAGCCCAAGACCCTATCTTGCAAATACGTGCTCGGCAGAAGCCGACACAGGCAACGGTTCGGGTTCAAATGGGGTGTTGGTGCAGCGTTCTTGCTCTGTTACGGTCTACTAAATGACCCAGATCAAAACGAACTACTGCACCACTTGTGCTGCTTGTTCAAGATACAAGAGCAGAAGTCTGATTCGCGCCGATTTTCAAGAACGAAAATCAGACAGCGCAGGCGTCGTCGGCGCACGATTCGGCGGTGTCGCTGACAGGGGCGGTGGTGAGACGGTTGTGGATCTCGGCCAGCGCGTCGCGGAAAACCGACGCCGGTTGCGCGCCTTGTAACGCGTAGCGACCTTCAAAGACGAACGTCGGCACGGCGCCGATGCCCATCTGGTGGGCCTGATCGATCTCGGCCCGCACCTCGTCGGCGCCTTCATCCGAGGCGAGAAACGCCGTGACGCGCTCGCGGTCGAGTCCGGCGGCGACGGCCAACTCTGTCAGCGTGCCGGGGTCGGATAGGTCGCCGCCGTCGGTGAAGTACGCCGCGAACAGCGCGTCGGCCAGCGCCCGCTGTCCCGTTGGGCCAAGTTCCCGACCCGCCAACCCGATCAGCCGGTGGGCCGAGAGCGTGTTGACGGCTTTCGCCTCGGCCCAGCGCATCTCGATCCCTTCGGCCCGCGCCGCCGATGTCACCTGAGCCAGCTTCTGCTCGGCGGTCTGACCGAACTTCTCGGCCAGCGCGTCGAGCAACGGCCGCGCGCCCGGCGGTGCAGCCGGATCGAGCTGAAACGGACGATAGGTGATCTCGACCGCGTCCCGGTGCGGGAAATCGGCGAGCGCGGTCGCCAGCCGGTGCTCGCCGATATAGCACCACGGGCAGGCGATGTCGGAGTAGATCTCGATTTTCACAGCGTTCTCCGGTTGCGTGTTCAGGCGGATTGCAGCGCCGTCTGGAGTTCGAGCGTGATCTTGACCGTGTCGCTGACGAGGAAGCCGCCCGCCTCGAGCGCCGCGTTCCACGTTAGCCCGAATTCCTTCCGGTCGATCTCGGTCGTCGCCTCGAAACCAGCCTTCGTGTTGCCCCATGGGTCTTTCGACGTGCCGAGAAGCTCGCCGTTCAGCTCGACCGTCTTCGTCACGCCGTGGAGCGTCAGCGTGCCGGTGAGGGTAAATGTGTCGTCCGTCTTGGCCGTCGCGCTGGTGCTCTTGAACGTCAGCGTCGGGTACGTCTCGACCTCGAAGAAGTCGGCCGAGCGGAGGTGCGCGTCGCGCTTCTCATCGTTGGTCGTGATGGAGTCGGCTTGGATCGTCACGTCGGCGGAGAGCGTCGATAGGTCGCCCGGCGTCATCTGGATCGTGCCGGCGAACTGTTCGAACCGGCCGCGCACCTTGCTGAAACCCAAGTGGCGAACCATGAAACCGACGCCGGAGTGCGTCTGGTCGATGGTGTACGTCTGAACGGCGGACTGCGTCAGCGTGGACATAGCGAACCTCATCGAATCGGGATGAAACGGAATCATGTCAGCGATTCTGACATGTGTTGCAACACGGATTCATCATACAGCGAAACGTGTTCCAACACAGATTTGTCAGGTGTCTGTCAGCGGTGGCGGGTGACGAGGGCGGGGAAGTCGGCCCAATCCGAGACGATGTGCTCGGCGGTCGTCGTCTCGCGGTCTTTGGCCGAGTGGCCGACGTAGAGCACCGCAACCGCGCCGACTGCCTGCGCCCCGGCGATGTCCGTCCGCTGAATGTCGCCGACGTGAAGCAACGCGTCGGGCCGCACGCCGAGCGCCCCGGCGGCCGTCTCGAAAGCAAGCGGATCGGGCTTGGCGACGCCGGTTTCGTCGGAGAACGCGAATCCGGTGAAGAAGCGGAGCAGTCCGTAGCGATCCAGCAACTCGCGCAGCAGCCGACCGGGCGTGAAGCCGGTGTCCGAGATGATCCCGAGCGGCAATCCGGCCGCTGCCAACGTTTCGAGACAGCGCTCGATGCCGGGCAACGGCTCGGGTGGATCGATCTCCAGCGTCGAGGTCTCGAACAGGTCTGTTAACCCGACGAGCAGCGACTCAGGCGGTGCGTCGTGGCCGAGTTGGCCGCAGACGTGGACGACGGTTTCTCGGGCCGTCAGCGTCCGGTGCGTTTCCGTCCACGCCAGGTTAAAGAAACGCCAACCGTCGGCGTAGGCGTCCGCGATGGCCGGTTCGTCGGCGGCGAGGTGGTGTTGGGTCAGCAAGTGCGCGATCCGCTCCCGCCGATGCGCGTCGCGCCGGTGCGGTCGCAGATCGCCGACGAGCGTCCCCCAGAAATCGAATGTCACGGCGCGGACGGTCATATTTGGCTTATCTTACGTGACTGCTCGTCTGCTTGTATGAGGACTTTTTCTTCGGTGAGAAAAACAACTAAAGACAAGGAAGCCGGAATGACCTTTCGATCATTCCGGCTTCCTCGCAGGATGCACCATGTCGGTGAATCCACAACAATGATCAGGACTACGCTCCGAGGTCTTCACCAGTCAAATCTGCGGCCCTGACGCTGATTTGGGCACATCGTGCCAATGCTGGGAGCGGGATCGCTTCGGAGACTTGAGTCAAGATACGCAAACACGAGGATAGATGCAAGCGGAATCTCGAAAAACACTCGATACATTAACGCTGTCGTTGTCGATGGATCGCCTGAAGCCTTATTTATCGAAGACTCAGCCCGAGGATTCCGCGCATGGCGAAGGCCCTGAGCATCTGATTGAGGCATATTCCCGCTATCTCTGGAATATAGCTCTTTGCGAAGCACTCTATCCCGTCTTGCAAACAGCAGAAGTTACGCTCAGAAACACCATGCACCGCGAGTTGGCGCGTCAGTTCGGAGGGGAGGATTGGTTTACGCGAACCGACATTTTTCATCACCCGAAACATCACGATCAAGTCAAGCAGGCACAAACTAAGGCTATAGATAAGACGAAAAAGCATGAATATGACTTGGACGCTTGTGATCTCCTGCCGGAGTTGAGCCTCGGGTTCTGGGTGGCGCTTTTAGATCAGACGAAGTACGGCAGACTGTTTCTCAACAGGGCTTTATCGAAGATTTTCCCGAATGCCACTCCTGCTCAGCGTGACCAAGTCCACCGGCGGTACGGAGAGATTCGCAATCTAAGAAACCGTGTGTTCCACCATGAGCCGATCTGGCACTGGAACGATCTGGAATCAAGGCACAACCAAGTTCTGGACGCTATTACTTGGATGAACAAACCGGCGCGGCGGCTCATTCAGCAACAGGATCGGTTTGACGAAGTCCGTCGAACCGAACTTGCCGTTTATCGCGACCATGTCAGGAAAGCCGTCGGATACATTCAACCGACTGAACCCTCGCGAGACATACGCGACGAATCAGAAGGTTGATCGAAGTCAGGGGACAGGGTCAGGCCGGGATGGCGTCGGCCATGACCTCGCGGGGCGGGTTGAAGTAGCCGTAGCGCAGCGCCGGGAAGTCGGCGCGTAGCTCGCGCAGGTGTCGGGCCATGCCGATCCCGTCGGCGGAGCGCTCGATGTGGCCGAGCAGGTCGCGATACAAGTCGGGGTCGATGTTCAGGTTGCGCCATTGGATCATCGACAGGTCGGTCCGCTCGATGAACGCCCGCAGCGCCTCGACCTCGGCCGGTTGGTCGGTGATCCCCGGAAACGACAGGTAATTGATCGACGCCCAGCCGCCCGCCCGGCGGACGACGGCGGCGCTCGTCAGCACGTCGGCGAAGCGGTAGTTGCGCGGCCGATAATACGCCGCATAGACCGGTTCGCGGAGCGAGTTGAGCGAGACGCGGATCGAGTCGAGGCCAGCATCGACCAACCGCTGGACGACCTCGGGCCGCGACCCGTTCGTGTTGATGTTGACCACGCCGCGATCCGTTTGCGAGCGAATCAGCCGGATCGCCCGCTCGATCAGCGCGCCCTGCAACAGCGGCTCGCCCTCGCACCCTTGACCAAACGACACAATCGGTCGCGGCGCCGTCCGCAGATGCTCGACGGCGAACTCGGCGATTTCCTCGGCCGTCGGCGAGAACGTCAAGCGGTCTTGGGTCGAGACGATGCCCGCGTCCTCCGGCTGAAACGAGATGCAGCCGACGCAATCGGCGTTGCAGCCGGGCGAGGTCGGGATCGGCGCTTCCCATCGACCGAGCGTGAAGTTCCGCGCCGCCGGACACGAATACGTCAGCGCGCACGTCCCGACCAGATGCTCGACCAACCGGTTGTCGGGGTAGCGCGAGCGGAGATCGGCGGCGCCGAGCGAGACGTGGGTCGCGTCGAATTGCTCGCAATCCTGCCGGATGTCGGGATCGACCCGAACCGCCGGGACGACGTAGCGCCCGGCCGCGTCCAGCCCGATGGCGGCGTAGGCGAACAGCGGCAACGTCGGCGCGGCGGGCTCGACGTGGTACGCAGCGCCGAGCGTCATCGTGTGCGCCGGGGCCATGTGCGTCCCGAGCGCGGTGCAGCGTCGGCCGCGATAGGTCCGCAGCGTGACGAGCTTGCCGGTTCGGCGCTCGATGGCAACCGGGGCGCGGCCGGGCAGATGGTACAGGTTCGATCCGAACGGCAGCTCGATCAACTCGTCGGCCGGGAGCGTCAGCAGTCGGTCGCCGGAGACGCCGAGCGCGACATACTCCGGGGCGACGCGAGGCTGACCGGTTTCGTCGGCGAACACCAGACTCGGCAGCTTCGCAAGGGCGCGCAGATCGAGGTCGGCGGGCGGGCGCAAGCGCGTCGGTTCGGCCCGCAGCGGACCGGAGGGGATAGAGGCCATCGGGCAACCTGATCTAACTGAAAACAAAACGATCCGCCCGCCCCCGGCAAAGATGGCGCCCGGCCGCCGACTGTTCAGCAAACAGGACAGCCGCCGCGAGGCCGATTCGGAGCGCCAACTGCGAAACGATTGATGAAATAGAGTTTAATCAAGCTAGGAGTGCGGACGCGCACAATGGGATCGACGCGGCACGAAGCTGAGGCATCTAAGGGGTGACGCCGGACAATTCCCCGCTCACTTTTCTCCCCCGAGGTTGCCATGAACGCTTGGTTTCGTCCCCTCGCCCTCGCCGGTCTCGTTGCGCTGCCCGGTTTCGCTATCGCCCAGCCGAATCGGGTCGAGCGCCCGTCGCCCGCCAACCACGAGCGGCATGACGAGCGCCGCGCCGATCCGCCCGGCCGGTTCCGCCGCCCGATCCCGCCGCCGCCGCCGCCCGCGCCGCTCGCGTTGCGCTTTGCCCCGAGCGGCTGGAGCGAGCAACTCCGCTACACCCAATGGCTGACGCTGCCCGAGGCGCGTCGAGAACTGTGCGTCGTGACGACGTTCGAGCAGCGGCTCGACCCGCGCTACGGCGGCATCGGCCTCACGGCGCGGCCGGTGCGGATCGAGATCTACGGCGACGGGCGGCTCTACGCCGATCTCGCGTATCTGCCCCGAGACTTGGGCGTGCTCGATGCGACCATCCGGCCGGGCGCTGAGCGGGCGCAGGTGTCGCGTTCGATCCGGTTGGCGGGCAACCCGTCGGTTGGGTTCACGCTCTACGCGGTCGATGGGTGGGGTCGGGCGACCGCCGCGTGGCAGGTGGACGGTCGGGCCGGGCGGTTGATCCCGGTTTCGGCGGGTTGGCGCCAGTCGCCGGGCGTGCCGTTGATGGCCGACGATCTGATCTGGCTGCACGCGCTGCCCGCTTGGGGCGAGCGCAACCTCGTCGCCGGTGGGGCGCGGGTCGATCTGGACCGCTCCGGCGACCGGATGCGGGTTCGCTACGACGATGGACAACTCCGCTACAACGGTCGGCTGACGGTCAGCGGCTCGAACGGGCGCTTCGCCGGTCTGAGCGGCTTCTTCGACGCCGACCATCCGGCCGGGAAGCTCCGCCGCGACATCGAACTGACGCCGCTCGGCTTCGTCGTCCGCCGTACCGATGCGCCGGGCCGCGACCCGTGGGGCCAGCCGATGCTGCGCGGCCAACAGCTTCCGCCGACCGGCGACGCCCAGATCGCCCCGTCACCCGACGCGTCGGCGCCCGACGCGCCGAGTCCGACCGCTCCGC
>JBBSVG010000181.1:0-6094 GCA_038233775.1 Bacteroidota bacterium
CCATCCTCGATGATGAGCGACCGGCCGGCGATGAGCCGGGTGCCCGGAGGAAGGGTTAGGTCCCCGGTCACCCGCAGATTGCCCCGAACCAGCACCGTGACCGGCGAATCAGCCGGGCCGATGAGCCGGGCGGAATCCGCCGCGCCGAGCCGGAGATCACGCTCGGCATAGATCAGCCGTGGAGCGGGCGGCTCCGAGTGCGCTTTCACTCGACTCGGATCATCTGCCCAGATGTCAGCGGTTCCCGCTGGTCCGGCAGATGCATCGGTCAACGTCTGGACCGGCAGCGCCAGCAGCCGGTCCATCTCATCCATCGTCTCATCGAACAGGCTGTGATCGAAGGCAAGCTGCTCGTCACGCTGTCCGATCTGAAGCTCGGGGATGCGCTCAACCGGCCCGTGGACTCGACCGGTGAACGGTTGACCCTTGAAGGGACGCTCCTGCACGCCCCGTTCGCCCAGCAGCATCGGCCCGACGATCCTCGTCGTCCCGGTCACGGTCACGCCGACGCGGGGATCCGGCAGTATCAGGGCGTCATGGAAGTCGTCCCGCGCCTGCTCCCCGATCAGTGCTCGAACGGTGGCGGATTGGCCGTGGACCGTGGCGCTGCTGACCAGTCGCAGGAAACCACCGAACGGCTCGATGGTGACCCGACACCCATCCGGTGGTCGATTCGACGGCGTTTCGCTATTTATCGACAGCGGCTGACGCTCAACTGGGTCTGCGGCACCCTCACCCATCGGGACAGGCCAGTGGACCTCGACGCTCGGGGTGAGTGGGTCGGAGGAGGAGGATAGATCGATGGGCTGCCCTCCCTCCCGTAGACGCTGCCAGCGGGTGGCCCAGTTGGCTGTCCCGCCAGCGACCACATCCAACCGGGCTGTCCGTTGCAACACCGCCATCGTTCGGTAGAGCCCCGCTTCGGCTCCGTAACGGGCCTGCCAGCGGAACAGGTCGCGCTGGATGAAGCGGTTCTGAACCAGATGAACGGCCAGTACGGTCCCGACCAGCAGCGTGATCACCGTGATCATGACCAGTACCATCACCAGGACCGAACCGGTCGTGTCCAATCCGGCCCGGAAGACCCGCTTCGACAGGCGCAAGCGCTCAAACCACATCCGTGTGCCCTGTCATCCGGTCGATCCTGTTTGATGGGCAGCTCACCACCCACCGAGCCAGCCCCAGAGCCGCCCCGTTCGCAGCAAGCCCAGGTCCAGACAGATGACGACAAGATAGCCCGCTGTTAGAAAAGGCGCGAATGCCAATCGCTCGTGCCGATCCCCACAACCGGTCGAGAGTCGCCAGGCGCCGATCAGACCCGCGAAGAATATTGCCGCTGCCAGCACGGCCATCGCCCACCACCCCATGAGCAGCCCGATCACCGCTGCGAGCTTCACGTCGCCCATGCCCATGCCGGGTTGTCGGTACAACGCCCAGCCGAGCCAGCGCGCGCCGAAGAGTATTCCACCGGCCGAGAGTCCCGCCAGGAGCGACTCGACGCGAGCCGACTGATCGAGAAATGGAAAGACACTGACCCCGATTACGAGCCCTGTGAGGATCAAGCGATTCGGGATCACGCCATGTTCACGATCCGTCAGCGCCGCGACCAGAAGCAGGCATAGCAGCGAGCAGAGACGTACGGCCTGAATACCGAGGCCGTAGCCATGAACCACACCCACGAACCCCAGCGCGGTGACGGCTTCGATGATCGGGTAATACCTCGGGATGTCGGCCCTACAGTAATGACACGCGCCTCGCCGGTAAAGAAACCCCAACAATGGGATCAGGTCGATAGGGCCCAAGGGATGGGCGCAGACCGGGCAACGGGAGCCGGGCTGGATGAGAGAGATTCGTCCGGGCAATCTGTGAGCGACAACGTTCAGAAAGCTACCGATACAAAGACCGATGATTCCAATCAAAATCTCCATCAAGGCAGCGCTTTCCAAGACCCGATCATGCCGGAAATCGGAAGATACTGCCGTCTATCGCTGACACGTGCGGCTCGGCCGTGAAGTCACGCAGCACCACCCCCGGATTGCTCAGATATGCGAGGGTTGGTCGATTCCCGACGCAGGACGCCTGAGACGTTCGGCCCGACGCTCCACGCGTCGTCAGCCGTGCCCCAAAAGTCACGGCAACATCGCCCCTCGTCCGCTCGATCCGGCCTCCATCGCCCGGATCATCAAGCGCCGGGTTGAGTGCGGCCGGGCTTGATTCGGCCCTGTGCAGCGGCCATTCGCTCCGTGGAGTGAACCCCTGAAGTGAGACACTGAGTTAAGGTGGTATCCTCTCGGTGACCACCATGAGCCTCAAACGTCGCAGCTTCTCATCCGACTTCAAACTCCGCGTCGTTCGTGAAGTCGAAGCCGGTAAATCTCCTGCCCAGGCAGCGCGTGAGCACCAGCTCCACCCGAACCTGATCGCCACCTGGCGCAAGCACTACGAGCAGCGCGGGGCCGAAGCCTTTACCCCGCCCCAAGCCGATCCTGAGCAACGCGTCGCAGAGCTGGAACGGCTCATCGGGCAGCTCACCATCGAGAATGCCTTCTTAAAAAACGTCTTGGCCCGCCTCGAAGCCAAGCGGAGCGCCTGATGATCGTCCGCGAGATCTCACACGCGCTTCAAAACTACGGGGCGGGCCACCTGAGACGCCTGTGCGAAGCGGCATCGTTGCCTCGGGCGACCTACTACCGGCTCCGAGGACACTTTGCTGCTGGACAACCGGAAGCCGATGTCGAACTCCGCAGCCAGATTCAGCAGGTCGCCCTGAAATGGTCGGCCTACGGATACCGGAGGATCACGGCCGAGTTGGTCAGGCAGGGCACAGTCGTCAACCACAAGCATGTGCGCTGCCGGTTTATCCGAACCTGGCCGCCACCTGGGTTGTCACGGCCGTCAATCAGCTCTGGGTGTCAGACCTGACCTATATTCGGCTGCGGGGTGACTTCGTCTATCTGGCTGTCGTACTCGACGGGTTCAGTCGTCGGGTGATCGGCTGGGAGCTGGGGCATAGCCTGGAAGCGGACTTGGCCGTCTCGGCCCTACGCAAAGCGTTGGTGAGTAGAGAGATCAGGGTCGCCGGCGAGGTGGCTCGGCCTCATCCTTTACTGCACCATTCGGATCGTGGGGTTCAGTACGCCAGTCTGGCCTATACCGGGCTGCTCGAAGCGCATGGCATCACCATCTCGATGAGCCGACTGGCCACGCCTACCGACAACGCGAAAGCCGAGAGCTTCATGAAAACCCTCAAGTACGAGGAAGTGCTCGTCAACGAGTATCGATCTATGAGCGAGGCCCGTCACTCGATCTCTGACTTCCTTGACCGGATCTACAACGCAGAGCGGCTGCATTCTGCCCTGGGCTATCGCCCGCCGGTGGAGTTCGAGCAGGCGCTGCTGCATCCTTCCACTACACCTTAGCCCTGTGTCTCATCCGAGGGGTTCACTCCACCCCCCGAATCCTGATCCAGTTTGTATGTTAGTGCTGCCCCTCAACCAGCAGCGCTATGAACAAGAAAAAGCACACCCCTGAGCAGATCGTCGCCAAACTCCGGCAGGTCGAGTTGCTCACTGCACAAGGCAACACCATCGGCGAAGCCGTCCGCAAGATTGAGGTCTCCGAACAGACCTACTACCGCTGGAAAAAGCAGTTCGGTCAGATGAGCCGCAACGAGGTCAAGCGGCTGAAAGACCTAGAGAAGGAGAACGCCCGGCTGAAAACCCTGGTCGCCGAGCTGTCGCTGGACAAATCGGTTTTCCGCCCCGCCAGATGGCGGGCGGTCAGGAGGTCCTCCGGGGAAACTTCTGAGCCCGTCGCGACGCCGAGCTTCGGTATCGGACCGATACCGAACTGTGGACCATGTGCGAAAGGTCTTCGGCCTCAGTCAGCGGCGGGCTTGCAAGATGCTCGGACAGCCCAGATCCAGTCATCGGTATCGGTCAAAGCGGCCTGAACAGGATCGGGCGTTGAGCCAACGGTTGCATCAATTGGCCGTTGAGCGTCCACGAGCGGGCTACCGGATGATGACCGCGTTGCTCGGCCGGGACGGCTGGCGGGTCACCGCCCGCCAGATGGCGGGGCGTCTCAAACGGGTGCATCGACTCTGGCAGCAGGCCGGATTGCAAGTGCCTCAGCGACAGCAGAAACGCCGTCGGCTGGACTCTGAGGCGCTGCCGGGATCAAGTGAGAACGGTTGCGTGCGCCTCCGGGCCGAGCACCGCGATCACATCTGGTCGGTGGATTTCCTCTATGACACGACTGAGGATGGACGACAGATTCGTCTACCGCCCGCCAGATGGCGGGGCGGTGCCGATCATCGACGAATACAGCCGAGAATGCCTGAGCATCGTCGTGGCTCGCTCGATTCCGGCCGAGCGCGTGGTCGGAGAACTTGACCGTCTGTTCGCTTCACGGGGGCGCCCGGTGAATCTGCGCTCGGACAACGGACACACCCACCATATGGTGGGTGGCGAGTTTATCGCCGGAGCGCTCCGTCATCACCTCAGGCATCACCAAGTCGAGACGCGCTATATTGAACCCGGTGCACCGTGGCAGAACGGGTTCATCGAAAGACACCCCACCACTGGTGGGGTGGTCAACAACACGTTTCGCGACGAGCTGCTGAATCGGGAGTTGTTCTCGACGGTGCTCGAAGCCGAGGTGCTCGCCGAGCAGTACCGTCGGCATTACAACGAGCATCGTCCGCACAGTGGGTTGCAGTACCAAACGCCAAACGAGTTTGCCGTGAGCTGTTCCCGTAGCATACCCGCCGTCAACCTTCAATCGGGTCCAACACTAACATAACCGCTGGTACATAGATCGGGGGCAGGTCACAACCACGCACGCAATTGCCGAAAAACCTGCTCTGCCGGGTTGAGTTCCGGGCTGTACGGTATCGGACCGATACCGAAGGCGGCAGGGGCAGCGGCCGAAGTCCATCCGGCCAGTTGAGCTTTCCACTGGTGTGGCTGCCACTGTTGTCGAGCACGACCGCCACCGGTCGCTCTGTCCAGGCGTCGAACGCCTCGGCCACCGTGCGGAGAAAGACTTCCAGGCACCGGATATCGGTGTGCGGCATCAACAGGCAGGTGCATTTGCCGGTCGTCGGCTCGATGGCGGCATAGAGCCAGAGCCATTCGTATCGGTCGTTGACCACCCACGGTGGCCTCTGCCCCCGAGTGCACCACCGCCTGCGATACCACGCTTTCAGGCCGAATCGTGCCTCGTCCATACAGAGCACGCGTACAGGTTCGCTGCCGGAACTGTTGCCAGAATCACTGCCAGAGTTGCCCTCGGGCGCACTCGCCGACAGAGGTGCCCTTTCGAACAGCGTGGACAGGCTACGGCCGAACTGATTTTTTGAATGCCGCTTGCGCGGCCGGGTCGGAGAGTTGGTGCGTTCGTCGGCCGGTTTTCAGCCGGACACCGTGCTTTCTGAGGTGGTGCCAGACGCCGTTCAGGCTCTTGTAGTCGATCTGGTGCTCCCTTCGGAGATAGACTCTGGCGTCCTCGATGCGGGCGATGTGGCCTTCTTGCATCACCTGTTCGAGCGCCTTCCACGCCTGTTCGGTCAAGCGGGGCGTGGAGCCGCCCTTCGGCTTCTCTTCGGTCAAAGCGGTGAGTCCACCGTTGCTGTAGAGGCGCCACCAGCGGCGGAGTTGTTGGGTGGAGTAGCCGACGACCGGGGCTGCTCGCTCGATGTTGGCGACCTCTGCGCTCTTGAGCAATCGAAGCATCTGGACGCGGACCTGTGTCGGTCGCCCGCGAAGCGAGTGCTCTAGGTCGATGAGTTCGTCAAGCTCATCGGTGATCTGCTCGAAGTAGGCGATGGTCATGGCCGGAACAGGTCAGATGAATGATTGCGGTAAGAACCTTGACGTTCTACGACTCGTTCATCGTGAAACAGTATGACATGAATTGGGGGGCACAGCAGCGGGAATTGATCGCCGTTGACGAAGAGACGCATCAGGGTTGGGCGGCGCACTTGATCGAGTTGCTCTTGCAGATGAAGCGCCATACCGATGAGGCCCGTCAGGCTGGGGCATCGGCGCTGGAGGCGGGATTGCTCGGGCAGTTGCACCAACGCTACGACGCC
>JBBSVG010000182.1:0-6072 GCA_038233775.1 Bacteroidota bacterium
CAATCGTGGTGGAAATACAGCGCCGCGCCGTGGTCGATCAGCCACAGTTGCCCGTTCCACAGCATCAGATTCGGGTTGCGGGCCGTCCGGTCGATGTTCGTCGTGAGGGCGTCCAACCAGACGATGTCGGCGGCCAGTTCGGGGGCGATTTCGGGGACCGCGACCGGATCGTAGGTGAAGGCGCCGTCCAGATAGTCCAGCCCGACGTTCAGTCCGAGGCTGGCCTTCAATAAATCCTGAATCTCCGGGTCGCGCTCCGTCCGGCCGAACCCGTCGTCGATCTCAACGACCGACAGCGCTGGCATCGGCAGCCCGAGCGACGCGGCCAGTCCGCCGATGATCAGTTCCGCCACCAGCGCCCGAGCGCCCTGCCCCGCGCCGCGAAACTTCGCCACGACGAGTCGCCCGCCGTCGGTCTCCAGAATTGCTGGCAGCGAACCGCCCTCCCGCAGCGGCGTCACGTATCGCGTCGCGGTCAGCCAAGCAGGATCAGCAGCCATAAGCGTGTAACTGTCGGAGTTAAAAAGATTGAGCCGCAGCGCCGGGCGACTCTGCGCGTGTCTTGCGTTTGCAGCTTGCGCCCTACTCGCCGGTCAGAGTCAACCCTTCCAGAAATTTCACGAACGGCGCGAAGCACTGCGGACAGTCCTTGACCAACTCGGCGAGGTTGGCATTCGCCAAGATCAGCGGCGCGTCGGCGGCTTCCTGATACGATTGGTCGTGTCTGCGAAACAGGTCGCGGACGACGTGCTTCGGCGGACGATTATGGTTCTGATCTTCGACCGGAATCGTCCAATCGCGTTTCAGATCGGCGGTGCCGATGCGGGCGGCAAGTTGTCGTTCAGCCGCGAGCACGAGCGCCTCAAGATCGTGCTTGAAGCAGAACACGCGAAAGCGATGCAGCAACCGGACGTCGTCTCGGCGGTCTTTGGGCAACGCGCTCCGAAACAGCCTCTGAACACCGGCCCTCAACTCGTCGGCGGTCCGATGGTCGAAGCCGTGATTCTGCGGATACAAGTCCGGCACGACCACAACCACGTCAGCGGGCGTGTTGAGGCTCGTGTTCGCGGCTCGGGCGGGCAGCTGGAGCAAGAGGAACTTCTTCGCATCACCCTTCCCAGCTGGATGGAAGCGGATCGACACGCCGAGTCGCCTTTTCGCCTCGATGAGGGGCGCGAGCAGTTGCACCATCGCGTCCCGGTCGCTCACGCCCTCCAGATGAACATGAACCGTCACGACAGATGCTCCAGCTCGTCGCTGCGGTGCATCCGTTCGAGTTCATCGACGCCGAATTCTTCAAGGTTGGCTCGAAGCGCGGCGGAATCGCCCGGTTTGATCCAGACTGCCCGGCCTTCTTCTTTACGCATCACGGCGATCTGCGCCAGATCGAACTGCGAGAGGAAATACGAGTTGTGCGTGGCGATCAGCACTTGCGTCCGCTCGCTCAGCTTCTTGAACAGCGCGGCCAGTTTGGGCAAGGTGCGCGGGTGGACGCCTTGATCGGGCTCGTCGATGCAGACCAGCGTCGGCACGTTGGGCGCGAGCGCGAGCGTCATCCAGCAGAGCAGCCGCAGCGTGCCGTCGGACACGTCCGCCAGCGTCAGCGGTTGATCGACGCCTTCTTCCTCCCAGAACGCCATCACCCGACCCGGTCCGCCCCGAGGCTTGACCGACAGCCGCTGAAACCCCGGCACCACGCCCCGCAGATGCGCCTGCAACTCGTCGAAAACAACCGGATGCTCCGTGTTCAGATACAGCAGCACCGCCGCCAAGTTGCCGCCGTCTTCCGACAGAATCGGATGCTCGTCGATGACAACCGACTCACGAAGCGCTTTGCTGTCCAACTTGAAGCTGCTTAGGAGTTACGCAGTTCAACCCGGAACAGGCGTTTTCAGCCTGAAAACGAGGATTGGATAAGTCGCCAAGAGATCTCAAAACGGCGTTTTCAGGCTCAATTGGGCACTTTTTCATTTCAACTGCGTAACTCCTAGCTGCTATAAAATCTCCATCCTCCAATATGCTGCTGAAAAACTCCAACGGCATACGACCGTTTAGATAAAGTCTTCGTCAAGAAAGAATCACGCAATCCCAACTCGTATTCAAAAGAGTTGTACGACGGCTCTGGCTCAGTCACGATCACTTTATTATCAAGACGTATAACGTACTGATCATTCTCATCCTCAATAGACTCGTAATTGAACTGGGGAGCACCGATACGCCCGTCAATGCGTCCTTTGTATCTGAACGATGTCCGCTTCCAATCCGCAATATCCACAGTCCATTCCAGCGGACGAACTTCGCTCTTATGGAAAATCATCTGTCCCGGCGGTCCGGGGATGATCTCGGGCGGAATGGTGTATTTCGACGCCTCGCGCAGAAACCGCAAGAACTCGAACAAGCTGGTCTTGCCGACACCGTTTGCTCCGGCAATCACCTCCAGCGGAGCAAGTTCCGCCGTGAAGTTGAAAAACGCCTTATAGCCGGTGATCTCAAGGCGCTGCACACGAGTGACGTTCATCGCAAACCCGGAATCGGTCGGAACAGAACAGGGCGAACCGGGGATGGGTCCGCCCTGAAAGGTACAGCAAAAACGACGGCGTTCAGATGACAAAACCCTTCGGCTTGGCGTCGCGGATCTGGCGGATGCGGTCGGCTTCGGCCTCGAAACCGGCGCGGCCGAGCAGGGCGTAGGTGGCCTTCTTGCCCGCTTCGACACCGGGTTGATCGAGTGGATCGATCCCGTACAGCTTGCCGGAGATGACTGTCGCGACTTCGTAGAGCATGAGGAACTGGCCGACCGACTTGGGCGACACCTCGGGGAAGGTGATCGTCAGGTTCGGCCGACCGGCGTCGGTCAGCGCGACCTCGGTGGCGGCTTGTTCGGCGTTCATCAGCTCGCCCATCTGGTGCCCGGCCAGATAGCTGGCGGCCTCGACGGTCGGGAACGGGTTCGGAAACGCGAAGTCGCGGGCGAAATGCTCGACGCGCAAGAAGGTGAAGACCTTGTCGAACGGACCCTCGGCGTAGAGCTGGACCTGCGAGTGCTGATCCGTCGTCCCGAGCGCCTTGATCGGCGTCTGGCCGACGAACACATCGGCGCCCGAGAGGCTCTTGCGCTTGCCCAGCGATTCAGCCCAAAGCTGACGAAACCAGTCGGCTAAGTCTTTCAGCGCGGCGGCGTAGGGCATCATCACCGCCATCGGCTTGTCGTGCTTCGTGTTGAGCAGAAAATAGATCGCGGCGAGCAGATACGCCGGGTTCTCGCGCAGTTCCGGCGTCGTGCAGCGCTCGGCCATCTCGGCGGCACCGGCGAGCAGCGCCCGAACGTCGATCCCGCAGACGGCGGCCGAGAACAGCCCAACCGGCGTCAGCACCGTGAACCGGCCGCCGACGCCTTCCGGCACGTTGAAGCTCGTGATCCCTTCCTGATCGACGATCTGCCGCATATAACCGGCCTTCGGGTCGGTCACGACGACGAACCGCTCCTTCGCCTTGTCGCCGTGCTTCGCCTTGACCATCTGCCAGATCGTGACGAACTGCGACATCGTCTCGGCGGTCGTCCCGCTTTTCGAGATCGCGTTGTAGAGCGTGTTCTCCGGCAGCGTGTCGAGCAGCCCGTTGAACTGGTCGGGATCGACGTTGTCGAGCACGTACATCTTCGGGTAGCCGCCGCGCCCTTCTTTCGACAGCGCGTTCCAGAACGGGTGGCGCAGCGCGGTTTGCAGCGCGATGTTGCCGAGCGCCGAGCCGCCGATGCCGAGCACGACGACCGCCTCGACGCCCGATTCAACCTGCCGCTTCGCTTCGGCCAACAGCGCGTCGAGCGGCTGCGTCGGCAGGTCGTAGAAGCGAAGTTGACCGGCCTCGCGGTCGGCCATCAGTTCGCCATGATAGGCGCGGATCTCGGCGGCCAGCCCGTCAATCTCGTCGGCGGTCAGTCCGTGGATCGGGCCGACAACTTCGGCCAGCACGTTGGTATAATCGAGTTGGAGCATCGGAATCGGGGTTGAGATGGGAGAACCTACGGTCGAGAAACCCAACGAAAAGGAGGCGGCGGACGTGCGTTTCAGCCGCGAATCTGCGGTGGCTGAGCCTTTTGAAAGACGGCGGCGGTGGCGACTTTCGTGGATTCGACAGTCGCGCCTGCGGCGACACCACGAACGCCGATTTGCTTCTGCTATACATCTATTTGCAATAACAGCTATCTGCGCGCGGTTTAGCCGCGACCGAGATCGACGGCGCGGCGGTAGGCGGCCCAGATGGCGTCGGAGAGGACGGTGCGGAGGCCGCCGCGCTCGAGTTCGGACAGCGCGGCGGCGGTCGTTCCGCCCGGCGAGGTGACGCCGTTTCGCAGTTCGGTCAGGTGCCGACCGCTCTGCTGGGCGTAGCGAACCGAGCCGAGCACGGTCTGGGCGACCAACTGTTCGGCCATGTAGCGCGGGAATCCCAAGTGAACGCCGGCATCAACCATCGCCTCCATCAGCAGGAAGACGTAAGCCGGACCGGTGCCCGAGAGCGCCGTCGCCATGTCGAGGTAGGATTCGTCGGCGACCGGCAGATCGCGGCCGAGCGAGCCCAATATCTGCTGCGCCCAACTGCGCTGAACTTCGCTGACCGACGGATCGGCGGTCCAGACGCTCATCCCCTCGCCGATCTGCGCCGGCGTGTTTGGCATCGCCCGGACGACGGCGCGGTGACCAAGCGCCGTCGCCAGCCCGTCGATTCGGGCGCCCGTCACGATGGAGAGCAGCAGTTCGCCATCGGAGAGCGTCCCGGCGAGGGTCGGCAGCAGCTTGGGCAGCGTTTGCGGCTTGACGGCGAGGATTACGACTTGGCCGAACCGGGCGGCTTCGGCGTTGTCGGCCGTGACGGCGATGCCGTGTCGCGTGACGAGTTCCATTCGGCGCTCGGCTCGGGGCGCAGTCGCCATGATCTGCGACGGCTCGACCAGCCCTTGCCGGATCAGTCCGCCAATCATCGCCTCGCCCATCGCCCCCGCCCCGATCACCGCCACCCGCAAATCCCGCATCGGTTGCCTCTCTTTTTTTCGTTTTTCGAGCACAGTCTTGTCATCCTGAGCATCGCGAAGGATCTCACTGGAGATTCGGCTTCGGCGTGAGACCCTTCACTTCGTTCAGGGTGACAAACCAGAGGCGTTTTCCGTCAGCCGCGTTGGGTGAGGAAAATCCCGGTCAGCGTGGCGGCGCCGCCGACGACGAGCGCGCCGGAGAGCGTCTCGTGCAGCCAGAGCACACCGAACAGGATCGTCAAGATCGGCGAGAGGTTGCTCATCACGCTGACCTTGCTTGCGTCGAGTCGAGCCAGCGTCCAGTTGAGCAGCAGGAACCCGGTGGCCGAGGTCACAATCGACAGGTAGGCAAAGTTCGCCCACGCCGCCGGGCTGACCGCCGCCCAAGCGACGTGCGGCGCATCGTACAGAAAGATCGGCAGGTACATCGCCGAGCCGACGAGCATCGAGCCGGTCAGGGTCGGCAGCGGGCCGTGTCGGGCGATGATCGGTTTGGACAACACGACGTACAGGCTCCAACTGATGACCGCGCCGACGAGCATCAAGTCGCCGAGCAGCATGTCGCTCGAGACGACGAGGCCGCGATAGAGGACGATCAGCGCGATCCCGGCCGTCGAGAGCGCGATGCCGACCGTCTTCAACGGCGTCGCTTTTTCTCGCCCATCAACGAGCGAAAAGAGCAGCACGAACACCGGCGAGAGCGCGTAGATCAGCGCCGTGTGCGCCGCCGACGACAAGTGCGCGCCGCCCAAGAACAGCGGCTGGTTGATCGGGACCGAGAGCAGCCCGAGCACGGCGACCCGCCGCCAGTCGGCCCGGTCGAAGGTGAAGCGCCGACCGCGCAGCCGCATGACGATGTAGAGCAGCGTCCCGGCGAGTCCGAAGCGGATAAACGCCAGCGAGAGCGGCGAGATCTCGACCGCCGCGATCTTGACCGCGACCGGCGTAAACGACGAGATGAGCGTGATCGCGACGAGGGCGAGGACGAGTCGTGCGGACACGGGGAGCGGGTCAGGGAAACGCGCCGTCAGCGTGACGGCGGC
>JBBSVG010000183.1:0-6022 GCA_038233775.1 Bacteroidota bacterium
CCGGGCGGATCGGGCCGCCCTGGGCGACGATCAGCGCCCGCTGGACGACGCCTTCGAGTTCGCGGACGTTGCCCGGCCACGGGTGGCGCAACAGCAGTTGAAACGCCTCGACGGTGACTTCCGGCAGCGGGATGCCGTAGCGCTGCGTGTAAACCGCGAGGAAATGCCGCACCAGCGACGGGATGTCCTCCGGTCGTTCCCGCAGCGCCGGCAGCTTCAGCCGGACCGTGTTGAGTCGATAGTACAGATCCTCGCGGAACGAGCCGGCGCGACGGGCGGCGTCGAGATCGAGGTTCGTCGCGGCGACGATGCGGACCTCGACCTGCCGGGTGCGGCTCTCGCCGATGCGCTCGAACGTCTGGCTCTGGAGAAACCGGAGCAGTTTGACCTGAACCGATGGGACGACCTCGCCGATCTCGTCCAAAAACAGCGTCCCGCCATCGGCGGCGGCGAAGCGGCCTTCGCGGTCTTTGACAGCGCCGGTGAACGCGCCCTTGACGTGGCCGAACAGCTCGGCTTCGAGCAGATGCTCCGGCAGCGCGGCGCAGTTGACCCGGACGAACGGCTTGCCGCGACGGGCCGAGCGCTGGACCAGATATTCCGCCAGCCGCTCCTTGCCGGTACCGCTCTCGCCTTCGATCAGCACCGGCAGCGGCGAGTCGGCCACTTGCTCGGCCAGTTCGAGCACACGGGCCATCCGGGCGTTGTGCGTCGCTGGTCCGGCCGGTTCGCCGCCCTGCTCGGCGACCTGCGCCCGCAGCCGTGTCACCTCCTGCCGCAGCCGATGGTGCTCGGCAACGCGATCTACGACGTGGCGGAACTCCTGCAAGTTGAACGGTTTCTGCAAAAAGTCGTATGCCCCGCGACGGATCGCCTCGACCGCCGTCTCGACCGAGCCGTGGGCCGTGAACAGGATGCACGTCGTCGTTGGGGAGCGGAGCCGGACCTGTTCGACCAGCTCGACGCCGTCCATGCCGGGCATCTTTAGGTCGAACAGCCCGAGGTCGAACGGCGGGTGCGTCGCCTCGATGCGGGCCAGCGCCATCGCCCCGTCGGTACACGGCGTCACGTCGTAGCCGAGCGCTTTGAGCGTGATCTCGACGGTACGCAGGACGTTCTTCTCGTCATCGACGAGCAGCACCCGAAGCGGGGCGGCGGATTCGGACAGCGGCGCGGCGGCGGGATCGCTCATAACGGGGCAGATTCGATGGAAGCGACGGCGGCAGCGGTCGGGAGCCAGAGCGTGAACGCGGCGCCGTGGCCCGGCTCGCTCTCGACGGTGACCGTTCCGCCGTGGGCCGTGACGACTTCTCGGGTGATCGCCAAGCCCAATCCGACCGAGCCGGGCGTGAAACCGTGCTGCTTGAGCTGAACGAACCGGTCGAACAAGTGGGCCAACCCGTCGGCTGGGATGCCGGGTCCGGTATCGGTTACGCGCAGCCATGCGACGGGATCTTCGGCCACCTCGTCCCGTTGGCCGCAGCCGACCGTGACCGTGACCCGCCCGCCCGTCGGGGTGAAGCGGAGCGCGTTGGCGAGCAGATTGGTGATGCCCCAGCCGAGTTGTTGCTCGTCGGCCGGAACCGGCGGCAGACCCGGCCGAGCCGGTTCGAGATCGAGCGTCACGCCTTTCTCCTCGAACTGAACGCGCATCGCTCGGGCCAGCCGGGCGGCCAGTTCGACCAGATCGACCGGCGCCAACCGCAGCGCCCGGCCGCCGCGCTCCATCCGGGCCAGCTCCAGCAGATCGCGGACGAGTTTGGTCAGCCGGTCGGCGTCCTCCCGAGCGGCGCCGAGCAGGTCGGTCTGCAGCTCGCTCAGCGGCCCGGTCATCCCTTCGCGCAGCAGATCGATGGTCATCCCGATGGAGGTCAGCGGCGTCCGCAGTTCGTGCGAGACGGTGGCTAAGAAATCGGACTTCATCCGGTCGAGTTCGCGGAACGGCGTCACGTCGTGGGCCAGCGTGGCGACGCCGAACAGGGCGCCGTGGGCGTCGAGGATCGGGATGGCGCGGAGCGAGTAGAACCGGTCGTCACCGTCGGCCTCGAGCCGGACGCCTTCCGGGTGAACGACCGGCCGCAGTCCGGCGGTCGCATCGGCGATGGCATCGGCGACCGGCGGGTGGCGCAGCACGTCGCTGAGTTGCCGACCGAGCGCGGCCTCGGGCGCGACCCGCAACAGCGGCGCGGCGGCCGGGTTGACCATCACGACGGTGTGCTCGGCGTCGGACAGCAGCACCGCGTCGGCGATGGACGAGACGATGGCCTCGGCTTTGGCTTTCTCGCCCATCAGCCGCTCGACGTTGAGCGACTCGTAGCGGCCCAGTTCGGCCACCATCCGGTTGAACTCGCCGACGAGCAGCGTCATCTCGACCGGTCCGGCGGCCGTCGGCACCTCGCGCCGCTGCCCAGAAGCGACGCCGCGCACAGCCAGCGTCAGCCGGTTCAGCGGCCGGGTCAAGCGACCGGCCAGCCACCACGAGACGCCGATCCCGAACCAGATCGCGACGACGACGAAGCCGAACAACAGCAACCGGGCGTTGCGTGCGGCGGCTTGCACGTCGCGGGTGGTCTGGTTGATCGCGTATTGCCGCGAGCCGAGAAACCCCTGACTCAGCTCGCGCAGCCGCTCGTGGTCCTGTTCGACAGCCGCCTGAAATGGTCGCCCGTCGGTTGGCGCCGAGCTGGACCGTCGCTGTGCGGCGACCTGACCGAGCAGGCTATCGACACGGGCCGTATAGACGGCGTGCTCGGCGGCGATGGCGTCCAGATAGCCGGTCGTGTCGGTCGGCCCAACGTAATCGTGGGCCAGCGCCGACCAATAGACGAACTGTTCGCGGCTGCGGACCAGCGCCGCACGGGTCCGGGCCGACGAGCCGTCGAGTTCGAGCAACTGCGCGTTGCGGTAGCGCTCGAGTTCGACGAGCAGGTTGCTCGCAGCGACGACCGAGCGGTAGTTCCGCTCCAAGATCACGTTCACATCGCGCTCGAGCCGGACCGACGCGTACATCGCCACCAGCACGACGGCCAGCAGCAGCCCGAGCAGCACGCCGAAGGAGAGGAAAAACTGCGAGCGCAGGCTCTGACGCATGGCGGGACCGATAGCAGAGGGGCAACGGGCGGATCGGCAAGGAACACGCCGGTCGAGGTTGCGGTCAGTGCAGCGCGGGTTGGCACTGCGTTTGGCAAACGGCCCGGCTCCACAGTCCCCGACCGCCGACCCCGGACGGCCGATTTCGCCCCAGGAATCGCGCACCGGCAGGCGACGGGGTGACATCAGAAGAAGAGGCACCGCTTCATGGCTTCCACGGAAACCCGACCGTCCCGCGCCGCCGGGACGCGTCCCCCACTCCCCCCGGAGCCCGCTCCGCTGCAACCGGGCGGCGTCCACGACAGCGGCCGGACCCGGCGCGACACGCTGTTCATCCTCGGCTACATCTTCGGTGTGCCGCTCGTGCTCTGGTCGGTGCTGCACCTCGGGCTGGGCTGGCTGTAGCCCGTTTGTCTTGCAAGGTGCGGGTCGCGCCTTGCATTCTGCAACAAGACGATGACTTTTTTCCGGCCGCTCGGCGGCACCCGTCGCCGCTCGGACCGAAGAATCGAGCCGGACCGGTTTGGCGCGAAATTGCCAAAGGCGTATATTGACCGTTCACGTCGGACCGCCTGACTGCTCCATTTTTTCCCACGATGGGAGCGCCGCAGGGCACCGGTGGTCGCCGCCGGGCTGTTCCTAAACCCCACACTCACACCACGTCCCAACAGACGCAAGGACCGTCCCCCATGAAGAACTCAACCTTCATCACCATCGTCATCGTGGTCGCCGCTGTTGCGTCCTGGGTGATTTTCACGTATCTGTTGCCGGAGTACGTCAGGGCGGGTGGTCCGCTGGTGATGGTGCTCATCGGGCTGTTCCTGATGGTGATGACGTTCGTCGTCGAGCGGTACCTGTCGCTGAAGAAGGCCGAGGGCAAGGGCGATCTGGGCAAGTTCCTCCACGAGGTGAAGAACCGGCTGGCCGAGGGTGACACCGAAGGCGCCATGCAGGCGTGCGACAACCAGCGCTCGACGCTGGCCTCGGTCATCCGCGCCGGGCTCGAGCGCTACAGTGCGCTGCGGCAGGAGAACCGGTTGGACGCCGAGCAGCAGTTGGCCGAGACGCAGCGGGCGATGGAAGAGGCGACGATGCTGGAGATGCCAGCCCTCGAGAAGAACCTTGTGGCCCTCTCGACCATCGCCTCGATTGCAACCATGGTCGGCCTGCTCGGCACGACGCTCGGCATGATCAAATCCTTCCAAGCCATGCAGTCGGGCGGCGCGCCGGATGCCGGTCAGCTCGCGCGCGGCATCTCGGAAGCGCTGATCAACACCGCCGGTGGCCTCGTGGCAGCCATCATCGCCATCGTCGCCTACAACTACTTCATGACGAAGATCGACAACTTCACCTACTTGATCGACGAGGGGGCCTACCTGCTCGTGCAGACGCTGACAACCCGCCGCGCTCAAGAGTCGGCCGGTGCGATGCCGCGTGCAGCCGCCCAAGCGGCCGTGATGCCGCGCCAGCCGCTGTCCTGAGTCCCTCGCCACCGGTCCCACACCCTGAGCGGAGGCTCTGATGCCTAAAGTCAAAAAGAAGCGGGTCGGCGTTAAGCTCGACATGACCCCGATGGTGGACGTGGCGTTCCTGCTGCTCACGTTCTTCATGCTGACCACGACGTTCAAGCCGCAGGAAGACGTCGAGATTCTGGTGCCCGGCTCGCACTCGGCCATCAAGCTGCCGACCACATCGGTGATGACGGTGTTCGTCGATAAAGGCGGCGAGGTCTATATCGGGCTCGAGACGCCGGCGGCCCGAGCGGCCACCTTCGGCGAAGCGTTCAAGTACAAGGCGCAGGTGCCGGTGCCGAAGGATCAGATTCGCCCGCTGCTGATCAAAGCGCGAACGAACAACCCGAACCTACGGACCGTGCTCAAGAGCGACAAGGACGCGCCGTATGCCGCCGTCGAGGACGTGATCGACGCCTTCAAGGAAGCGCAGATCAACCGGTTTTCCCTCGTGACGAGCCTCGAAGCGACGATGTAGGATCGGTCTCCGAGCGCGTTTACTGAACAAATGGCCGTCAGGGTGCCGACCCCTGACTTCCCCGACGGCGAACCCACAGGAGGGTTGCATGGCTGGAGATGTAGGCGAAAGTTCTTCCCACGGACACGGGAAAGGACAAAAGAAATACAAGAAGCGCCGCCGAATGGGCGTGCGGCTCGACATGACGCCGATGGTGGACGTTGCGTTCTTGCTGCTGACGTTCTTCATGCTGACGACGACGTTCGCCACGCCGCAGGCGATGGAGATCAACCTGCCGCCGGATCAGCAGGAGCCCATCGAGATGCCGCAGAGCCGGATTCTCAACCTCGTGGTTCGGGGCGACAACCAGATCTTCCTCAACCGGGCCGACAACCCGACGCCGGAGAAGGTCCCGTTCGACAACCTGCGCAACCGGCTGAAGTACTACCAGGGCATCTCGGATGACGCCGAAAAGATCGCCGTCGTCGTCAAGGTCAGTCGCGGCGCGAAGTACCAAGCGCTCGTCGATGTGCTCGACGAACTCGATCTGGTTGAGATGAACCGGTTCAGCCTGATGAAGTTGACCCCCGAGGACTCGACCGCCGTAGGTGCCCTATGAAACAGACCCTCACGCCGAAAGGCGGCCCGATGCTCGACGCCCCACCGGTCAGCAGCACGGCCCAAGTGGACGGCATGCTCGGCTCGGCCGGGAACGGGCTGACCGACTCGGTGCTCGTCCACCACGGGCCAGGCAACTACGGGATCGTCGATATCCGCAAGTCGTACCGCAAGTACATGCTTGCCGGGTTGCTTGCGGCCAGCGCCATCAGCGCAGGGGCCAGCGGTGCTTACATCTACGCCGAGCGTCGGGCGGCCGAACTGGCAGCCAGCGCCGACCGTGAGGTCGAGGTGACGCTGCAGAACGTCCAACAGGAGCAGCAGGAAGCGCCGCCACCGCCACCGC
>JBBSVG010000184.1:0-6021 GCA_038233775.1 Bacteroidota bacterium
GTTCGTGTTCGGCGCAATCGGCAGCGACTCGCCGTAGCCCCGAGCGACCAACCGGTCGGCGCTGATCGTCGGGAACTGCTGCAACAGGTACTGGCGAACCGACGCCGCCCGTGACTCGCTCAGCCGCTGGTTGTACGCATCCGAGGAACGGCTGTCGGTGTGGCCCTGGACCTCGATCCGCAGATCGGGGTAGCGGGTCAGTACCTCGCCGACGGCCTGCAACGTCGGCCGGGCGCTCGGCAGAATCTTCGACTTGGCCGTCTCGAACTTGACATCCGTCGTCCGAAACAGCCCGGTGTTGAGCATCTCCCGCTCGATGGACATGACCAACGGGTTCCCGCTCGCCTCGCCACCGCCGCCGGGGTTCGGCAGGTAGCCGAGCGGCCCGCCATACGGGTTGCCAGCGTTGGGCGCCGGCAGGTATTGCGGGATATACTGCGGGATATATTGGGGAATATACTGCGGCATCGCCTGTGCCGCCGGGGCTTGCTGGCCGTTTGGCAGGACGATGATCGGTCCGCTCTGCCCGCCCGGCGCCGACATCACGCCACGCGCCGCACCCATCTGCATCCGCTGCACGACCCGGTCCTCCGACTCGCGTTGCAACAACTCGAGTTCGGCCGGACTCATCCGGGCCAACGACCGGTCGCCGAGCACAGCCGTCATCTCGTCGCGGACCAGCTTCCGCAGCGCGTCACGATCCAACGTCGGCTCGCCGGGCTTGGCAGCCGACGAGTCGGCCGTCTGCCCGTTGATCGAGCGCGAGTTGATGTGCACGCCGCCGGGCTTGCCGTAGCGGAGATAGAACACCCCCGTTTCCGGCAGCGGCAGCGTGACTTCCGTCTGCGTTTGCTGCGCCTTGCTCTCCATCGCGACCGCCATCGTGAGGCCGACCACCGCAACCAGCACGGTGGTCAACCGACGAGGCGTCAGGCTCAGCGCGTCCATTGCAACCCCGCAGAGATCCGGTTCAGGTTGAACAGATCGTATGCGTCGTACTCGGCGAACGCATCGAGCCTGGCGCCGACCGCGTACTTGACGCCGCCGAGCAGGTTGAACGTCAGCGACGAGACATCGGCGTTATCGGGCTTGTTCAGGTAGATGAACAGGCCGGGACCGGCGCCGACGTAGGGCTGCAACCGACCGAAGCTGCCAATCGGCGCCGTAAAGTGCAGGTTCAGGTTGATCGACGTGGCCCCGTCGCCGCTGCCGACGTTGAGGTCCGGCGTGAACTGAATCCGGTTGGTCAGCGGACTGAACCCGAACCGGACGCCGAACACCGTCTGCTTCGGCGTGTCGAGTCCGTAGCCGATGAACGGCGCATAGGTCCGGGTGTGCAACCCGGTCCCCAAGAAGCCGCGTGAGGTCGTCGCCTGCTGCGTCGTCCGGCTCATGGTTTCGCCGGTGGTCGGGTTGACCTGCTGCACCGTTTCGCTGGTGACGGTCGTCTGGCCGTCCGTCGCCGGCGGCGTGACGATCTGCGGCGCTGTCACCTGACCCGGCTGGGTCGGGATGACCACCGTCTGCGGCTGGGCGGCGGTGCCGGGGTTGGTCTGGATGATGACCGGGCCGCTCGGCGCCGGGGCGACCGGGGCGGGTTGCTGCCCCGTCTGCGTCTGCAACCGGTTCATCAACCGGTCCTCCATCTCGCGCATCCGCAGTTCCTGCTCGGCGGCAGTCTGGCCGGGCGAGGTCATCTGCTGTGCCGGTGCCGGTGCCGTCCGGCCCATCTCAGCGGCGACGGCGTCGCGGACGAGGGCGCGGAGCTGCTCGGTCGTCAAGTTCTGGTTGCCCGAGTGCGAGATGTCCTGCGAGTTGATGTTCACACCGCCCGGCTCGCCGTAGCGGATGTAGATTTCACCCTGCTCCGGCAGCGGCAGCGTGACGATCCGCTCGCCCTGGGCGTTGCGAACCGCCTGCGGCATCATCGCGTTGGTCGTGCCCGAGGTCTGAACCGCGTTCGCGGCCAGCCCTTCGCGACGCGCGTCGGCGATCAGCGCGTTGATCGAGTCACGCTCGGCCCGAGTCTGCGCCCGAGCGGCGGCCTCGGCGAGCATCTGCTCACGCGTTTCCTGCCGCGCCTGACGGGCGGCCCGGTCGGCGGCTTCCGCCTCGAGTCGCGCCGCTTCCGCACGGGTGATGACCGACGGCGCGTTGTTGCCGGTGTTGCCGCCGATGGCGAGGTTGATCCCGACCGCGTACTGATACGTGCTCGAGACGACGTCTCGGGTCGAGCCGATGTTGTCCGCATCGGTCGAGGAAATCAGCAGGTCGCGGACCGAGCCGTCGAGCTTCAACCGGTCGCCGATGTTCAGCCCGACCCCGACGCCGCCGATGCCGAACAGCCGGTCGGCTGGGGCCTCCGTCGCGGCTGCATCGACGCGGTAGGCTTTCTGGAAGTCGAGGTTGCCGGCGCCGACGATCAGGTACGGGACGAAGCCCGACCCGGCGTTGAGCTTGAACTTCGTCTCGGCGCCGTAGAGCTGGATGCCTTGCAGCTTCGAGAAGTCGTTGTTGACCACCCGGTTGTAGAAGCCGCGCACCCCGAAGAACGGACCGAAGTCGAGCCCAATGTTCGCGCCGACGAAGGTTTTCTGGTCGTCGCCCAGCCCGAGCTTTTTGTCGAAGTCGAGCTTGCCGACGGAGAGTTGCAGCGGAAACGAGACGCCGCCCAGCCCGCCGTTGAACCGCTCCATCAACGCCCGGTCGAGGTCGGTCATCTGGTCGGCCCTAGACCCGCCCAAGTAGAACGTGAGCCCGGCGCCGTAGGACAGGTTGTAGCGGATCTTGTCGGCGTTGAAGTCGTTCTCGCCGGGAAGCATCCGCAGCCGGTCGGCATCAGTCAGCAGCCCGAATCGGTTCAGGCGGAAGGCCAGATCCTCGGCGAAGAGCTGAACTTGGAGCCGCTCGATGGGCTCGAACTTGATCCCACCGCCGACACCGAGGTGAATCTGCTCGAGCTTGTCGCCCTGCTCAGGATCGAACGAGAGCACGCCGCCAGTCAACTGGACGAACGGTGTGACGATGCCGCTGTTCAGGGTGAAGACGAGGTTGCCGCCGTAGCGGGCCACCTTCACGTCCTGATCGGTCGTCGCGACGTAGTTCAGCCCGTTGCCGGCGTTGAAGCTTCGGCCGAGCAGGTCGGTGCGGCCGTTGTTGTTGAACAGGTAGAACCCCTGCAACGCGACGTGGCGGCCGAAGTTGAGCCCCAGCTTGCCGCCGTAGAGATCGATCCGCTCGAGCGGCACATTGTCGCTCCACTCGACCCGCGTGATGGCCGGGGTCAGGCTGTAGTTGATCCCGGTGACCTGGGCCTGCGCCGGTGCGGCAGCGGCCAGCAGGGTCAGACCGCCGGCCAGCTTGCGGGCGTGGCGGTAGTAGGGGGATTTCGTCGCTCGTCGCATACGTCGTTTCACAGGTTCCTCTTTGGGATAGGTCTGGGTTGTGTCGGGTCGCCGCTTCGAGCAGGGGGCTCGGGGCGACCCCTCAGCGGTTTGCCTCAGCTCAGCGCTTGGTGAACTTGATGTGCAGCACGCCCCGCTGGGAGGTCAGCGAGCGGTATTTGGTCGCGTTGTAGGCCTGCAGGTTGACCTGGACCGTGTCGGTCGTCCGGCTGGTCAGGCTGCCGTCCGAGGCCCGGTCGAAGCGGAGCGAGGCGGGGAACAGCAGCCGGTTGAGCTGGGCGTTCTGCCCGGCGTCCGGCGTCAGTTGCAGATCCGAGATGCCGGTGGTGAACCCGCCGAGCACGGCATCGCTCGCGGTGGTGCCCTCGATCTGGTAGCTGAAGACGAACTTGCTCGCCTGGGTCAGTTGCAGCGAGGTGTTGGCCACGACCAGTGTGTCGCTCAGGACGTTGACCGTGCCGATGATCGCCGCCGCCGGGGTGAAGCTGTACTGAGTCAGTGTGTAGCTGCCAGCCAGCGCGGTCGGGTCGAGCGGTGCCGGCGGGTTGTTCGGGCTGCTGTCCTTGCACCCGGCGGTAAACGCCATCGCGCCCGTCAGCAGCAAGGCAGCGCCGGCACGAGCGCGGGTCCAGTGGGTTGAGGTTCGATTCATCTGCTCGTCTCCGGTTGATGTCTTTATGACACTGCGTCCTCAGTCCGCCGACGGGCACAACTCGGTCGGCGAAACGGACGTTACGCTCCCAAGTCAACCCCGCCGCCCGACAGAACGTTCTATGTGGCCGCGCTTATCGTCGGCAACAGGGAGGCGGAACCGTTTTTGCGCGCCGGGCGCTGCTGCCGATTCCGCTGGTTCCTCTCACCTCGATCTCCCTCCGCTATGGCCGACTACGCCCAGCCCGATGTGCTTGTCTCGACCGACTGGGTCGCCGAGCATCTGACCGATACTGAGACCATCCGCATCGTCGAGAGCGACGAAGATCTGTTGCTCTACCAGACCGGCCACGTGCCGGGCGCCGTCAAGATCGACTGGACGAACGACCTACAGGACGCCGTCGTCCGCGATTATGTCACGGCCGAGCAGTTCGCCGAGTTGTGCGCCGCTCGCGGGATCTCGAACGATACGATGGTCGTCTTCTACGGCGACAAGAGCAACTGGTGGGCGTGCTATGCGTTCTGGGTGTTCAAGCTCCACGGCCACGAGCACTGCAAGATCATGGACGGCGGGCGGAAGAAATGGACCGACGAGGGTCGCGAGATGCCGACCGACGCCGTCTCGTACGGGCGCGCCGAGTACACGCCGCAGCCGATCAACGCCGACATCCGCGCTTTCCGCGAGTCCGTGCTCGAGCACATGCGCGTCGGCGGCTCGATGGTCGATGTCCGCTCGCCGGCCGAGTACTCGGGCCAGATGACGCACATGCCCGATTATCCGCAGGAGGGCGCGCTCCGGGCAGGCCACATTCCCGGCGCCCAGAGCGTCCCGTGGGCGCGAGCGACGAACCCGGCCGACGGGACGTTCAAGAGCCGCGACGAGTTGGAGGCGATCTACTTGGGCGAGAAAGGGCTGCGGCCGGCCGACGAGATCGTCACCTACTGCCGGATCGGCGAGCGCTCCAGCCACACGTGGTTCGTGCTGAAGTACCTGCTCGGCTTCGACCGGGTGCGGAACTACGACGGCTCGTGGACCGAGTGGGGCAACCTCGTCGGCGTGCCCATCGAGCGTTCGGCCGAGCCCGGCGTCCCGCCCGGCGTCTCGGGTCGCTGAGCCTTTCACCCAACCGGATAGAGACTTATGGCGACGGGGATCGAGCCGATCATCGAGCGGTTTGGGTTGCTGGACGACCCGGCCATGAAGCTGGACCTCTTGCTCGGCTACTCGAAAAAGCTGCCCGAGCTGCCCGAGCCGTACCGCTCGCAGATGGCGGCCGGGCTGAACCTGATCCCGGAGTGTCAGTCACCGGCCTTCCTCGTGACGGAGATCGAGGACGGCCGGTTCCGCCTCCACGCCGACGCGCCGCGAGAAGCGCCGACCGCCCGGTCGTTCCTCTCGCTCTTGACTCAGGCCTACGACGGGGCCGATCCGGCCGAGGTCGCCCGCGTCCCGCTCGATCTGCTGTCCCGACTCGGGCTGGCCGACCGACTTGGGATGACCCGCACGCGCGGCCTCGACGCCATGCTCCGCCGCGTCCAACGCGCCGCCGCCCAACCCGACGCGCAGTCGTAATTCCCGCCCCCAAGCCGACGGTTTTCCCGCTATGTCGTCTCTCGATCTCACGGGCAAGGTTGCCCTCGTCACCGGTGCCAGTCGCGGCATCGGTCGGGCGACGGCGGCCAAGCTGGCCGCGCACGGCGCGACGGTCGCGATGGCTTATGGGCACAACGAGGCAGCGGCCCGTGCAGCGCTGATCGGCTGCGGCCCCGGCGATCACGGGTTGTTCGCGGCCGATCTGGCCGACCCGGCTGCCGTCGAGCAGCTTGCCCGAGCGGTGCTGGAGCGCTACGGTCGGGTCGATATCTTGGTCCACAACGCCGCCGTGTTCGAACCGACGCCGTTCGACGGCGAGCGGTTGGACGCGTGGCGCTCGGGCTGGGCGCGGGTGATGCAGGTCAACCTCCA
>JBBSVG010000185.1:0-6009 GCA_038233775.1 Bacteroidota bacterium
CCCAACCGAGGTGACCGAGCCGTCGATGCGGGAGATGATCAGCACACGGGCCTGGTTGGTGACCGCGTAGAGCCGACCATCGAGCGGCCGGATGTCGAGTCCCCGGACGCCCTCGCCAGAGCGCAGGCCGGGCGCGTTGGCGGCAACCGAGGCCGACGTGGCGATGGGCGTCGCCGACAGGATGACCGACGGCGCGCTCAGGTCGAACTCGATCAACCGCGCGAACACGTCCGCCGCAACGCCGCGCGTCTGGGCGGTTGCGTCGGTGGCACCGAAGGCAGCGCCCCCGGCGAGCAGCCCGAAGGCGGCAGATTTGAACCAATGGTGTGACATACAGTTTCCCCTCGGAAATGATTGAATACCGGGTCCGTCTCGGTCGAGACGGGTCACTCTGCCGAGGTGGCTTTGGGTGCCCCACCCAAAGCGGACCCTATCACCCTCACAACCCCGGCATCGCTGTCTCTCAATGCCTGCGCGGACTGTTGCCAAATCCGTGTCCGTGGGGGCGTCGAGCGATGTTTGAGGCGGCTGGATTGGATAATGATGAAAATAAAATGGTTGTTGGTGGAAAAGGATGGATGTTGATCGCCACAAGATAACGATTTCTGCGGTCGATTCCTTTTTTTGTTGAGAAAAAATCTGTTGATTAATCATACCACAGTGAGAAAATATGCCTATGGGGCAATCTGGGCCTGAAAGGCGAAAATCGCCGTATCTTTGCCCTTGCGTTCGGGGTGTCCCGCTGAGATGACTCGGTTGGGCTGAGATCATACCCGTCGAACCTGACCTGGGTCACGCCAGCGGAGGGAAACGAAGGCGTCATCGGCTTGTCCGGCGTCGCCGCCCGTGAACAGACCGTTCCGGCCGTTTCATCCTGCGCCCGTGTCGCGCCGGTGAAGCGGCTGTTTTGCGTTTCGCCCGCCGACCGGTCGCACCGGCTTGTCCCTCGCCCTTTTCTCCACAGCGCGAGGTTTTGTCGATGCACCGTTTTCTGTTCATTGCTGCGCTGATTGCACCGGCGCTCGTTCAAGCCCAAACCGTTACCGGTCGGGTGGCAGACCGCTCGACCGGCGAGGCGCTCGTCGGCGCCAACGTCACGCTCCAAGGCACCGCGACCGGCGCCGCCACCGACGCCGTCGGTCAGTTTACCCTCGCGGACGTGTCGGCGGGCGTCCGCACGGTTCGCGTCTCGTTTGTCGGCTACGGGGCCGAGAGCCGGACGGTGCGGGTTGCGTCGGGTGCGCCGCTCGATCTTGGGACGATCACGCTCGCGCCCCAATCGCTGCCCGGCGCGGAAGTGACCGTGACCGACACGCGCGCCCGCGCCGACGCGCCGGTTGCGCTCGCCAACCTGACCCCGGCCGACCTCCGGGCGCAGAACCCGACGGCCGATCTACCGACGATCCTTGCGTCGCTGCCGAGCGTCTATAGCTACACCGACAACGGGTTGGACTTCGGCTACACCTACCTCAATGTGCGCGGCTTCGATCAGCGCCGGGTTGCGGTGCTCGTCAACGGCGTGCCGCAGAACGACCCCGAGGACGGCGGCGTGTTCTGGATCGACTTCCCCGATCTGGCCGCCAACTTGGAGAGCGCGCAGGTCCGTCGCGGTGCCGGGACGACCTCAAACGCCATCGGCGGCGTGGTCGATCTGACGACGAGTCCGCTGGCCGTCGGTCGCGGCGTCGAGATCGGCGGTGGCACTGGCGCGTATGGAACGCGGAAGTTCAGCCTCGGCGCGACCAGCGGACCGGTCGCCGACCGCTACGCTTTTTCGGGTCGCTTCTCGACGTTGAAGACAGCCGGCTACATCGAGCAAGCGGGAGTCGATCTCTCGTCGTACTTTCTCTCGGCCGCCCGGTTCGACGCCCGTTCGGTCACGATGCTGACCGTCTATGGCGGGACCATCGACGACCATTTGGCCTATAACGGGCTGCCACGCGCGGTGATTCAGGGCAATCTGGCGGCGGTTGCGGCCGACGACGCGATCTCGTATCATCTGCCGCTGATGACCGGCGACCCCGAGCACGACCGGCGGATCAACACGCTAAGCCAGCCGACCGAGGTCGAGCGGTTCACCCAGCCGCATTACGAAGCGGCGAACGAGTGGTCGCTCTCGCCGTCTGTCAAGCTGCTGAACACGCTGTTCTACATTCGTGGCAAAGGCGCGTTCGACCTGTTCTACCCGAGCTTCTTCGGCTACGATCTGGCCGGTTATTACGGCCTCGCGCCGATTAGGACCGCCGATCCGACGCGGACCGGCGTCGCCTACGAGGCCGACTCGACCGGGGCGCCGATCATCGGTCCCGATGGCCGCTACACGATCACCGGCGTCGATGCGCTGACCCGCGCCTATGTGGATAATAAACAACTTGGCTGGCTGCCGCGACTGGTTTGGACGCCGACGTGGGGCGAACTGTCGCTCTCCGGCGAACTGCGGCGGCAGCGCTCGGAACATTACGGGTCGATCTTGTCCGCCGCGATTCTGCCCGAAGGCGTCACGCCCGGTGACACGAAATTCTACTCATTCAACGGTGGCAAGTGGATGCGCTCGTTGGCCGTGCGGGCAGCGGCGAAACTGACCGAGCGGGTGCGGGCCGAGGCCGAGTTGCAAGGCCAATGGCAGACGTATGAACTCGACCACGACAGCCGTCGCGGCGTCGAGCTGAACCGCGATTACCGCTTTCTCAACCCGCGCGTCGGGCTGACGGCGACGTTGCGCTCCGACCTGACGGGGTTCGTCTCGCTTGGCCGGACGAGCCGCGAGCCGCGACTGGCCGATCTGTACGACGCCGCCGATCCGACCGCCGCACCCGCCTTCCGCGATGCGGCGCTGACCGATCCGTATGTCAAACCCGAATCGGTGCTCGACGGCGAACTTGGCCTCGGCTTCCGGCGGCCGGATGTGCGGCTCGACCTGACGCTCTACGACATGACGTTCCACGACGAGATCGTCAAGCAGGGCGGGGTGGACCGGTTCGGCCAACCGGTCGTCGGCAACGCGGAACGAACCCGGCATCGCGGCGTCGAACTGGCCGGTGCGGTCGGGGTGACCCGGTTGGGCGTCGTCGCGATTGGGCTCGACGGAACCGGCTCGGTTTCGCGCAACCGGATCGTCCGGGCCGTTCAGTTCAACGGCGACGGCAGCACGGTCGATCTGGCTGGGCGGCCGGTGGCCGGGTTCCCCGAAACGCTGGCCCGGTTGGGCGTGACGGCGACCGGAAAGGGCGCGACGGCCCGAGTCGCCGTCCAAACGGTTGGGCGCCAAGCGCTCGACAACACCGGTCGCGACGACCTGAGCATCGCTCCGTTTGCGACCGTCGAGGCGAGCCTGAGCTACCGGTTGCCGGTCCGGGCGCTGCCGACCGGCGCCGGGCTGGAACTTCGGCTCGACGGATCGAATTTGCTCGACCGGCGCTACGAGGGCGGCGGCTATGTCTATGGCGATGTCGCTTACCTCTACCCGGCGGCGCCACGACGGCTGTTCGCCTCGATCCGACTCTCGCTATGACTGCTGCCCGCCCGCTCGGCCGTGTTCTGATGCTGCTCAACGGCGAACCGCCGTCGCAATTGTTGCTCGACCGGTTGCGGCTCGAGGCCGACAGCTTCGTCTGCGTCGATGGCGGGGCGAACACGGCCCGTGCGCTCGGCGCGGTGCCGGACATGATCTGCGGCGATCTCGACTCGATCACCGACGAGACGCGGGCGGCGTTCATCGGGATCGAGACCGTCGTCACGGCCGACCAGTCGATGACCGATTTTCAGAAAGCGGTTCGACTCGTCGCCGGGCGCGGGGTGCGGTCGGTGACGGTCATCGGTGCCTCGGGCGGCCGGATGGATCATGCGCTGGGCAACTTCTCGGCGACCGCGCAGTTGAGCCGACTGGTGCCGCTGCGGCTGATCGACAACGACGGCGAGACGGTCATTCTCCACGGCCCCGGCGAGCTGACCGTGACCGGCACCGTCGGCACCGTCGTCTCGCTCATTCCGCTCGGCCTCGCCGACGGGATCACGACCACCGGGCTGCGCTGGCCGCTGACCGACGAACCGCTGGAGATCGGCGTTCGGGTCGGCACGTCGAATGAACTGTCGGCCGAGCGGGCGACGATTGGGCTGCGGGCGGGGACGCTCTCCGTGTACGTCGGCCGGGGGACGCCGCACTGAGCCGCGTCCCCCGGTTGCAAGGTTCAGGGTCAGTCGTTGGACTTGCCACCGGCGCGGGTGAGCGGTTCGTCGACCAGATGCGTCGCGATGAACCACGCCTGCAACTCGTTGGTCCGCAAGACCTGCGAGATGAGCAGGTCGTCCGTTCCAGCGTCGCCCGCCTCGTCGGCTGACTTGGCGTACTTCCGGGCTTCCTTGCAGATCAACTCGTGGCCTTCGAGCAGCTCGGAGATCTCGACCGGGACTTCCTCGGCGCCGGGCTGCGGGTTGGCGATCTTCGTCATCCGCGCCACGTCGGCCGGCATCCCGGTGGCGATCCCGCCGAGCACCTGCACCCGTTCGGCGATGACATCGACCAGCGCTTCCTGCTCCTCGGCGTGCTTGTCGAACAGCAGATGAAGCTGGTAGAACGTCTGCCCGCTGACCTGCCAATGGCTCTTCTTGTAGAGCGACTTGAGCTGGATCGTATCGGCGAGCACCTGGTTGAGCGCCTCGCAGCTTGCCTTGCGAACCTTCTCGTCGAGCCCAATCGGGATGCGACGCATCGCGCCGTACGCCTGGATCTCGCGGCCTTTCTGACCGAGAATCGGCTGGTACTCGTTGCCGCCGTTGCCGCTGCTGCCGGACTTCTTGCTGTCTTTGGGTGAAGCCATGACCGAAATGCTCCGCTTGAGGTTGATGAACCGTCGGGGTTGGTCTGTCAACGCCGACTTGCCGCCGACCGTTTCGCCTGCCCGATGATCGCTGCCCGGTTTGCCCCGCTCGACTGGTTGCTGATCGGCCTCTACGCGCTGATGTTGCTTGGGCTCGGCTTCTGGCGCCGACAGCGCGGCGACGCGGCCGATTTCTTGGTCGCCGGTCGCCGCGTGACGCTGCCAGCCTTCGTCGCGACCCTCGTGGCGACGTGGTACGGCGGAATCTTGGGCGTCGGCGAGTTTTCGTACACGCAGGGCGTCGTCAACTGGCTGGCGCTGGGCGGATTTTATTATCTCTTCGCGGCGATCTATGCGACCTTTCTCGCTGGCCGAATCGCCGGTCGCGACCAACCCGACCTGAGCATCCCCGACGCGCTGGCCCGAGCCTACGGTCGCCCGACGGCCATTGTCGGCGCGATTGGGACGTTTCTGATGGTCTCGCCCGCGCCGTATGTGCTGATGACCGGGACGCTGCTCGCCGTTATGACCGGCTTCTCGCCCGCCCTCTGCACCGTCGGCGGGGCGCTGTTTAGCATGGCGTATCTGTGGCGTGGCGGGTTCCGCTCGGTCGTGCGGACCGATCTGCTGCAATTCGTCCTGATGTTCGTCGGCTTCGGCGTGCTCTTGCCGCTGGCGGTCGTCAAATACGGCGGGTTCTCGTTTCTCCAAGCGAATCTGCCGCCCGAGCATCTGCGGCCGATGGGGACGCTGACGGTTCAAGCGCTGCTCGTTTGGGGGTTTATCGCGCTGTGGACGCTGGTCGATCCCGGTTTCTATCAGCGCTGCGCGGCGGCCGAGTCGCCCAAAACGGCCCGACTCGGGATCGTCCTCTCCATCGGCTGCTGGGTCGTGTTCGATTTCCTGACCTGCGCGACCGGCCTCTACGCCCGAGCGGCGCTGCCGGGCCTTGCCGTCCCGTCGATGGCCTACCCGGCGCTGGCCGAAGCGGTGCTGCCTGCTGGGCTAAAAGCGCTGTTCTACATCGGGATGCTGGCGACCGTCACGAGCACGGTCAATTCGTACGCCTTCATCGCCGCACTGACCGTCGGCCGCGACGGGCGCCGTCTGCTGATGGGTCCGGCACCCGACGACGGCGCCGCCGAGGTCCGGGCGACGAAACTCGGGCTGGTCGTCACCTTTATCTATAGCG
>JBBSVG010000186.1:0-6000 GCA_038233775.1 Bacteroidota bacterium
AAGCCTTTGCCTGTTCCCAACTCAACCATACCGCGCAACAGGTTTATTGCTGATCGCGGATTGATGAAACGGCGGCGCGGCGCTGTTTCTGTCGCGGTCGCCGATCTCCGTTCGTGGTGAGCCTGTCGAACCATAAACGGAGCCGCCACCGCCGACAACGTCCGTTTGCCGTTCTCTTGCCGTTAGCTGACAGCCGATAGCTGATGGCTGACAGCTTCTTCTTGCCGTGAGCTAACGGCTGATAGCCGACAGCTTCCTATTTGTCGTCGAGTTCGTTGCTCGTTTCGCGGGCGGTGCGTTGCAGGTCGGGGTCGTCGGGGCTGGGGTGGCGACGGGCGTAGAGCGCCCCGCCGAGGATGATCAGCGCCATTCCGGTCCAGAACAGCCACGGCGGCAGCAGGTGGTAACCGGCCGGATAGGTGGCGCCCCGCACCGACTCGTTGAACAGTTGGTAGGACGCGAACCCGAGCTTGAGCGCGATCCAGCCGATCAGCACGTACGCCATGTGCGCCAGCGCCGGGTAGCGGTCGAGCAGCCGAATGAACGACCCGGCGGCGACGCGCATCATGACGATCCCGATCACGCCGCCGGTGTAGATCACCCACAGCTTGTTCGAGATGGCGACGGCCGCCAGAATCGAATCGACGGCGAAGGCCAGATCGGTCAACTCGACGGCGATGATCGTCGCCCAGAGGCCGCGCCCGGTCGTTTTGCCCGATCCCGAGCCGCCAGCCGACTCATCGCCCCGGCGGATGAAGTGCGAGACGGCCAGATAGGCCAGATAGAGTGCGCCGAACGACTGCAAAAACCACAGTCGGACGATGTGCTGGGCGGCGAGCAGCGCCAGTCCGCGCAGCACAAACGCGCCGAACAGCCCGTAGAACAGCGCTCGCTTGCGGTCGGCGCCCGGCAGGTGGCCGACCAGCACCGCCAGCACGAGCGCATTGTCGGCCGAGAGCAGCCCCTCCAGCAGGACGAGCGTGCCGATGGCGACGAGGTTCTCCATCAGCGCGGGCTCAGCCGCCGTGGCTGAAGAACAGCCACCAGATCAGCGTGTAGGTCGGCAGCAGGATCGGGATCGAGTAGCGCAGGATGTAGCCGAAGAAGCTCGGCGCCGGACCGCCGGCTTGCTCGGAGATGGATTTGACCATGAAGTTCGGTCCGTTGCCGATGTAGGTCATCGCGCCGAAGAAGACCGAACCGGTCGAGACGGCCTTGATGAAGATGTTGTGGTTGCCCAACAGGTAACAGATCTGGATGTCGTCGGTCGGCACATGGCCGGTGGCGACGAGTCCGGCGTGGTACTTCAGCAGCGTCTCGGCCGTCTGGACCACTTCGGGCGTGAGATGCTGGCCGTGGAACAGGCCGGAGCGGATGATCTCGGCGGTGTTCGGCTGCGAGACGATCTGCCGGACCAACTCTACCGTCTGATCGTTGACGAACAGCCCGACAGCGGCTGAGAGGAAGTTCAGATAGGTCGGCGCATTGTCGAGCACGGCGGAGAGCACGCCTGAACCCCAGTAGAACAGCCCCGGCGTGTTGAAGCCGAGATCGGCCGCGTGCAGCTCCAAGTAATCGAGCGCCGGGACCATCGTCGCGAAGATGCCGATGAACAGCAGCCCGACTTCTTTGATCGGACCGAAATTGAACTCGTTCTCGGTCAGCACCTCTTTCTGCGAGGTGAAGTAGGCGGCAGCAGCGGCGGCGGTCTGGATCGCGGCAGCCGGCAGCGCCCCGATCTTCGGGATATAGAGCGTCGCGGCGATGATGATGGTGAGGAAGATCAGGTTCCGCAGCCCGAGCACCTCGATGGACTTGACCCCGCCGCGAGCGATGTCGGCCTCGACCTGGGCGTGCGCCTCGTCTGGGGTCAACTGCGACGCGCGACGCGGCGCATCGACCGCCTCGTTCACCTCCTCGCGCAGTCGGCCGCGATGGCCCTTTCCGCCGGGCAGCCGCTCGGCCCGCTGGTCGGCTTCCTCTGCCTCACGACGCGCCTCGCGGACAGCCGCTTCGGCCGAATCGAACCGGCCGCTGCCGCTGACCGGCCCCTCGATGGACGTTCGGCCGCCGGTTCGGAGCGCGCCCGGCTCGGCCACCGCCTTGTTGCGGCTGTCGAGCACAAGGAACACAGTCAGCACCACGCCGAGCCCGATCAGCCACTCGAGCCAGAGGTTTTCGGTCGTCCAGAAAAACGGGACGCCTTTCAGGTACCCGAGGAACAGCGGCGGGTCGCCGATGGGCGTGAGCAGCCCGCCGACATTGGAGACGGCGAAGATAAACAGGACGATGTGGTACGGCTGGAGGCGCCCCTTGTTGATCCGCAGAAATGGCCGGATCAGCAGCGCGCTCGCCCCGGTCGTCCCGATCAGGTTGGCGATGATCCCGCCAAAGAGCAGCAGAATCCCGTTGACCAGCGGCTTGCCGCGATACTGCAAGCGGATCAGGATGCCGCCCGTGACGACGAACAGCGAGCCGATCAGCGCGATGAACGAGATGTACTCCTCGGCCACGTGCAGCATTCGGGCGCCGTTGTGCAGCCCGAACAAGTAGTAGCCGACGACCGGCAGCCCCAAGCCAACGGCGACGTATGGGTAGTTGTGCTCCCACCAATGCTTGTTGATGAACGGCGCCACCGCGATGGACAGCAGCAGGATCGCGAACGGGATGATCCACAACGGGTTGACGTCCGAGGCGTGGACGGTCTCCTCGAGCAGCAAGAGCAAGGCGGGCATGGGCGACGATCCTGACAAGTGAAACCGGCGGCAAGCGGGTCGCGGGGACAAACAGTACACGGCCGGGGCGCGTGCGCGGCCACGCCGACGAGACCCGAAGATACGGCATCGGGGAACGATGACACCTGAACGACCGCTTCCGCCTCTAATCCGCCGCCCGTTTTCGCCAACCGATCCTCGCCCGATGAACCCGATTCTGCTCGACCGCTTTCGCCTCTGGGCACCGACCGTGCTCCGGCTCTACACCGGCGCCGTGTTCGTCATTTTTCACGGCGGACCCAAGATCGCCGGGCTGCTCTCAGGCAGTTCGCCGTTCGCCGACGGCGTCGCCGCGATGGGGTTCCCGGCGCCGCTGCTGTTCGCTTGGCTGGCGGCGCTGGCCGAGTTCGGCGGCGGGTTGCTGCTGTTGCTCGGCCTGTTCACCCGACCGGCCGCGCTCGCCATCGCCGCGACGATGGCCGTCGCCGTGCTCGGCGCCCACAGCGACGACCCGTTCGCCGTCAAGGAAAAAGCGCTGACCTTTTTGGTGATTGCCCTCTCGCTTGCGCTCTCTGGCCCCGGCGCGCTGGCCCTGAGCGACCGTTTTCGCCGCCGCCCGGCCGACGATGGCCGCTGACCTGCGCCGGATTTTGGTCGTTCGGGTGGACAAGATCGGCGATCTCGTGACGGCGACGCCGCTGTTCCGCTCGCTGAAAACGGCACTGCCGGGCACCGAGTTGACGGCGCTCGTCTCGCCCTACGCCGCGCCGGTGCTGGCGCACAACCCGTCCGTCGATCACGTCTGGACCGACAACGGCGGCTCGGTGACGGCGCTTGCCCGACAGCTTCGCTCGGGCCGATTCGACGCCTCGCTGGTGCTGCTGCCGACCGCCCGGCACGATCTGGCGACGCTGCTCGCCGGCATCCCGCGCCGCATCGCGTCTTCAAACCGATTCTCGC
Source organism: Bacteroidota bacterium (assembly GCA_038233775.1). Taxonomy (GTDB): domain Bacteria; phylum Bacteroidota; class JBBSVG01; order JBBSVG01; family JBBSVG01; genus JBBSVG01. The sequence continues at coordinate 3,675 of JBBSVG010000186.1, forward strand.
ACCTCCTGACCGGCGCCCGCACGGTGCCGCACCACAAGGCCCGCGACGGTCGGCACGAGGCCGATTATGCGCTCGATCTCGGCCGCGCCCTCGGGCTCGATCTGCCGCCCGACCAATTTCTGCCCGAGATCTTCATCACCGAAGACGAGCGTGCTGCCGCCCGCGCTCGGTTCGCCGCGCTCGGTCTGGATCAGCCGCCCGTCGCGATTCACCCAACCGGCGGCGGATCGGCCCCGAACCTGCCGCTCGCGACCTACCGCGCCGTCGCTGTCGGGTTGACCGAACGCGGCTTCCCGGTCGTCATCACCGGCGGCGAGGCGGAGCGGACTGTGCTGGCGGCGACGTTTGGCGGACTCGGCAGCGTGCATCTGCTAACCGGACAGCTCGATCTGCGCGGGTTGATGGCGACGCTCGCGGAGAGCGCGCTGTTCATCGGCGGCTCGACTGGTCCGATGCACCTCGCCGCCGCTGCCGGGACGCCGACGGTGGCCGTGTTCTGCCGCGATCCGGTCATGCACCCGCGCCGCTGGGGTCCGCTTGGCCCCGGCCACCGGATCGTGACGGTGCCCGTCGGTGGCTGCGACCGCTGCGACCGGGCCGGGCGCGGCAACGCCTGTCCGCTCCCCGCGCTCGGCGCCGATCCGGTGCTTGCCGCCGCGTTTGACCTGCTCGCCCGGCACGGTGACGGAATTGAACTGGTTTAACCGAACGCGGCGATGCAGTTCGCTGCTGGAGTTGGCTTTCACCAGAGACGACAAAAAGATGAAATCGAAAGGATTGATCGGGCTGCTCGTGGTCGGCGTGATCCTGCTGCTGTTCGTCGGACAGGGTTGCGGCAAGTACAACTCGCTTGCGGCCAAGAAGCAGGACGTCAACGAGAAGCAGGGCAACGTGCAGAACCAGTATCAGCGGCGGATCGACCTGCTGGGCAACCTCGCCAACGCGGTCAAAGGTCAGCTTGGACAGGAGCAGCAGATCTTCTCGGACATCGCCAACGCTCGCGCCCGGATGGGCAGCACGACGCTCAACGCCACCGATGCCAACGCCGTCCGCGAGTTCAACGAGGCGCAAGGCCAGATCGGCCTCTACGCCAGCCGACTGATGAGCGTCGTCGAGAACTATCCCGACGTGAAGAGTGGCGCGACAGTTCAGACCTACATGGCGCAGCTTGAAGGGACTGAGAACCGGATCGCCGTCGCCCGCAACGACTACAACGAGGCGGCGCGCGACTACAACACCGAGCGGACGCAGTTCCCCGGCTCGCTCGTGGCCGGGTTCGGCAACTTCGGCGAGGCGCAGTACTTCACCGCCATCACGCCGGGGGCCGATCAGGCGCCGTCGGTCGATATCACGCCCAACGCGCCGCGACCGGCCGCGCCGAGTCGGCCGTGAGGATCGCATTTCGTCGAACTGTCGCCGCCGTCGGGCTAAGCCTTGCCGCTCTGCTCGGCGGCGGCGCGCCGTCTTGGGCGCAAACGGGACGCGACACGCCACCGGTCGTGCCGGGTCAGCCGATTCCCGGTGTGCCCGGCAGTCCGGTGATTATTCCGGCGCCCGGTCAGCAACCAACCGCCCAGCCAACGAATGGGCCGACGCCGCAAGCCTCGCCGCGTCCACAGTCCGATTCACCGATGGACCGGGCCGACGACGGCACCGCCGCGCCCGCCGCACTCCCACCCGGCGCCACCGACGCCGATGGGATTCTCCTGCCGACCGGTCGACGGGTGAACGACTTCGCCCACGTCCTGACCGCCGCGCAGGTGCAACTCCTGAACGACCGGTTGCAAGCCTACGAGGACAGCACCAGCAACCAAGTTGTCATCGTCACGCTGCCGACGCTCGACGGTTTTGAACCAGTAGATTACGCCCAGCGGATGGGTCGGTTGTGGAAGGCGAAAGGTCAAGGCATCGGTCAAGCCGACCGCGACAACGGCATCATCATTCTCCGGGCGATCCATCCGCACGCGACCTGGATTCACATCGGCTACGGACTGGAAGGCGTGCTACCCGATGCGCTCGCCCATCAGATTCTGGTCGAGGCAGATCAGCCACTCCGCGAGAACCGCAACTTCGACGCGCTGGACCTGATCACGACCCGAATCGCCCAAGCGACAGCCGGAGAATACAAAGGCTTGCCCAACAGGAACCGGGGCACCGGCGGCGGCGGCGGTCTCCCGATCATGCCGATCCTGATCCTGCTGTTCATCCTCTTCATGACGTTCCGCAACCGGGGCGGCGGTCGCGGCGGTGGCCGGGGGCGGCGCGGCGGCTTCTTCCCGCCCGTCATCCTCGGTGGCGGCTGGGGCGGCGGTGGTTTCGGCGGCGG
>JBBSVG010000187.1:0-5973 GCA_038233775.1 Bacteroidota bacterium
ACCCGGTTCTTCATCGCCTGCGCCGCGAACCCGGTTTCAGACGATTTGGACCGCGAGATTGAGCGGCTCGAACAAAAGGTCGATGCCGGCGCGCATTGCATCTTCACCCAACCGGTCTATGAACTGGCCGCGCTGGAGACCTTTATTCGCCGGATCGAGGGGTTCAAGGTGCCGGTGATTCTCGGCGTGTTGCCGCTGCGCGGGGCCAAGCACGCCGAGTTCCTCCACCACGAGGTGCCCGGCATCGACATCCCCGACGAGTTGCGCGAGCGGTTCCGCCACGCCGCGCCGAAGGGCGGGGCCGCGCTCGGCGTGAAACTCTGCGCCGAGTTCCTGCGCGACGCCAAGCCGATGGTTCAGGGTGCGTACCTGATGCCGCCGTTCCAGAAGTACGAGATGGCCGTCGATATCCTAAGCGCGATCTGATCGGCCAGACTGTTCCGTAAGCCACCCAATGGAGTCAGCCATGAAATCCACCGCCGCGTGCCTGATGGCCGTCGCCACCGTCGTGACAACCGCCGCAACCGCCTCGGCCCAATCGCTCGACGCGCAACAGCCGACCGCAGCTCGGCGGCAATCGAACCTGGTGTTCGTCGAACTCGGCGGCAACGCCGGACTCGGCTCAATCAACTACGAGCGCCAGATCGCGGGCACGTTCGGACTCCGGGCGGGCATCGGCTTCTTGCCGGGCTTTTTCGACGACGGGACGCGTCTCATTCCGCTGCTCGGAACCGGCCTGCTGCAACAGGGCAACCACAACCTCGAGTTTGGTCTCGGGGTGACGGTCGCCCAGCAGTTGAGAACACACGAGGTCAAGGTCGTGGGGACCGGCGTGCTCGGCTACCGCTATCAGAACATGGACAACGGGTTCACCTTTCGAGCCTCCATCACCCCGCTGGTCTCGGAAGAGGGCGGCTTGTTCTGGGCTGGTATCAGCTTCGGTTACGCCTTCTGAATGTTGTAGAACGGCGAAGGTGCTCGCGACTCTCAACCCGCTGTCATCCTGAGCATCGCGAAGGATCTCACGCAGAAGCCCGCACGACGTTCTGTTGGCCTCGGCGTGAGACCCTTCACTTCGTTCAGGGTGACAGGCAAAGCGGGTAACTGGTTGTCCCCAGTGAGGGAAAGCGCGTCTCGAGCGGAAAAACCGCGCATTGTTGGTCGAATCTTCAGTCATCTGCCCGTTGAACGTGACCCAAACAGCCGAACCGGTGCTCATCGTTGAGCATCTGAGCAAAACGTACACGCTCGGCGACCAAACGGTGCGGGCGCTGGACGATGTCAGCCTGACGGTCGCGGCTGGCGAGTTCGTCGCGTTGGTCGGCGCGTCGGGTTCGGGCAAGAGCACGCTGCTCAACCTCGTCGGCGGGATCGACCAAGCGACGGCGGGATCGATCCGGCTGGCCGGTCACGATGTCACCAAGCTCGGCGACTGGGGGCTGACCGAGTTGCGCCGCTCGGCCATCGGCGTCGTGTTCCAGTTCTTCAACCTGATGCCGACGCTCTCGGTGATCGAGAACGTCACGCTGCCCGCGCTGTTGGCCGGCGGCGACGGGGCGAAAGCGGCCGACGCTCGGGCAACCGAACTGCTCGACGCCGTCGGACTGAGCGCCCGGCGGCTGCACAAGCCGCACGAACTCTCCGGCGGCGAGATGCAGCGCGTCGCGATTGCCCGTGCGTTGATGAACGACCCGGCCGTGCTGCTCTGCGACGAACCGACCGGCAACCTCGACAGCCACACCGGCCAAACGATCATCGCCCTGCTCGGCGACCTGAATCGGCGGCTGGGCAAGACGCTCGTCATGGCGACCCATTCGGCCGAGGCCGCTGGCGCCGCGACCCGGATCGTGACGATGAAAGACGGCCGCATCCTGACCGACACCGCCGCGACCCTCGCCGCTTGATCGCTTCCGCTTTGCGTTTTCCCTTCTCCGCCGCGCTGCTGATCGGTCTGCTCGTCGCCGCGACGGCGGTTCGGGCGCAGTCCGTTCCGGTTCCGCTCGGCGATCCGGTGTACAGCTTCCTCCGCCGCGCCGCCATCCGCCGCGCTGTCCCGGTTGGCCTTGCGACCGGCGTTCGGCCACTCTCGCGCCGCGACATCGCGCTCGGGCTGCGGGCTTATGATCGCGCCGTTGCGGCCGGGTATCGGGCGGGTCGGTCGGAACAGGAGCGGCGCCGCGAGTTGGGGTTGCGCTTCGCGGACGAGTTGGCCGCGCTGCCGGTCGAGTCGGCCGCTGCGCCCGATTCCGTCTCCGGCGGTTGGCGGACGCTGACGACAGCGCTTCACTTGAGCCGAACCGGACTCTATCGGAACGACCGCGATCTGATTTCGGTCGATGCGCCCGGTTTCCGGCTGCGGCTGAACCCGGTCCTGACCGCTTCCGTCACCCGCACCGACGCCGATCCGCCGATCCCCACGTCAGCCACGAGCGCGACGCTGCCCGCCGTCGTCCCGCTCGCAAATCCGGCCGCGCGGCAGATCGAGAGCCACGGGTTCGAGCTACGCGCCGAGATGCCCGGCGCCGCAGCGGCGTATTTGTCGTTCCGCGACACCCGCCGTCGCGGCGACGAGCGATTTCTGCGCGGCAACACGACCTTGCCCGGCGTCGGTTTCGCCCGTTCGACGAGTCCGACGGCCATCGATTACGACGAGGCGCGCGGCGGGATCGTCGTCGAGGGGCGCGGGCTGCGGGCGGTCGTGGCGAAGGATGTCCACTCGTGGGGACCGGGCCTCGGAACGCTGACGCCCGGAGGCGGCACCGACGGCGCGTTCGGTCGCGGCGCCAGCCTGTTGCTCGGACCCGATCCGACGAGTTACCCGTTCGCGTTGCTCCAAGCGACCGTTTGGCGGCTGCGCTACACCGTCCTCGCGGCCCAGTTGGTCGATTATCATTTCCAACTCCGCGACACGTTGCAGGCGACCAAAATGCTCGCCGCGCATCGGCTGGACGTGCGGATCGGCAGCCGGGTCAGCCTCGGGCTGTTCGAGTCGGTCGTCTATGCGGGCCGAACGTTCGAGCCGGTCTATCTGCTGCCCGTCACGGTTTATCGGTCGGGGGAGCATTATTTGGGCTCGCCGGACAACGCGCTGCTCGGCGCTGACCTGACCGCCGTGCCGCTCACGGGCCTTGAACTCCACGGCCAACTGATCATCGATGACTTGATCACCGGCCGACTCGGCCACTCGTGGGCGGGGAACAAACTCGGCGGATTGATCGGGGCCGTCTGGAGTCCGACGCTGATGGGCGCTGACATCGATCTGGGCGCCGATTGGATCTGGACCCGGCCGTATCTCTACACGCACCAACCCACTGAGACCGATTACCGCCACTACGGCGACGGCCTGGGCCACCCGTTCGGTCCCAACAGCGACGGCGTCATCGCGCTCGCGGCGGTCCAGCCCACTCGGTTTGTCAAGCTCGAACTGAGCGGGCTGATCCGTCGTCACGGGGCGAATTCGGTCGATTCGATGGGCGCCGTGACCAACGTCGGCGGCGACTTGGTCCGGCCGTGGGACGATGTGAACGACAGTCCGACGGCGTATCATCTGGCCGGGATTCGTGAGACGACCAAGCAAGCCACGCTGCGCCTCAGCATCGCGCCGCTCGTCGGGCTGACCGTTTGGGTCGAGGGTCAACTCGAGCGCGGGTCTGTTTACCTCCGCCGACCCGATCTCGCGGTCCAATCGCCGCGACCGGACATCGTCCCGCTGCCTGCCGCGACCGCGACCGCATACCGGGCGACGCGCATCGCCGGCGGGATCAACCTGAACGACGGCTGGTGAGGCCGTATCTTGCGCCCGTTCCGCTCCCGTTTTTCCCCGCTCCGATGCGCCTGAATCTGCGAAAGCTGACCGTCTTGGCCGACACCGCCCTCGCTGGCGGTCGCAGTCGCGGCGGCTCGGTGCTGACGAACGCGGGCGCTGACTTGGGTCAGTACGACGGCGTACTGTTCTTCATGGACGAGCCAGCGTACATGCATCTGGGCGACCAGTTCTTCTTCCGGCCGCTCATCACGAAACTCACAGAACACGGCGTCTCGGTCGTCGTCCGGCCGACGCCAGCGATGGCGCCGCTGTTCGCGCCCCACGTCGCCCCGCTGCCGGACCGGCCGGAGCGCTGGGTGATCGTCAGCCGCAGCGACCTCAGGCCGCTGATTCGCGAGCAATTCGGCGCCGAGCAACCGCACATCCTGTTCAACACGATGGCCCGCGCCGTCGACCGGCCGGTATCGAACTACATCCTCTCGGCCTTCGCCGATCACTTCGCCCTGCCCGATCTGCCGACGCCGATCAGGGCCGCCGATTATCTGCCAGCCGACTTCACGCCGCCGGTGGATTCTGCCGTCGTCCAGCAAGTCACCGCGCTCGGTCCGGTCGTCGCGCTGAATAACTACATTGACTCGGGTCAGCACCGGCTCACACCCGCCCGGCGCGACCACTTGATCGAGACGATGCGCCGCGAGAAAGGCGCGCGCAAGGCGATCCATTTGGGCAGCGCAGGGGACAAGGCCGGCGACGAGCGCGACTACGGCGGGTTGATCGACCTCGACCTGCGCGGCCGGACGACGCTGCTCGAGCTGATTGCGATTCTCTCGCTCAAAACGGTCCAAGCCGTGTACTGTCACGACACGTTTGTGCTGCATTTAGCGAACCTGTACGACATCCCGGCGCGGGTCAGTTTCCGCCGCCATTATCTGCCCGGCGCGACCGCGCAGAAGCGCCGCGCCTTCGCTTGCCTGTTCGAGAAGCCGCTGCGGACGATCACGTTTCTGGATTGATGAGCGAAACCGAGCCGACGGCGGGGCAGCGACACGGTCGGGAGTTGGGCGGCGACGTGCTCGTGTACGGCATCGTCGGGGCGCTGACCGGGTTGATCCGCATCCTGATCGTCCCGCTCGTCACCCGCTCGCTGTCGCAGCCGGATTACGGTTTGTTTGCGCTGACCGGGACCGTCGGTGCGACGCTGGTCGTGCTGGTGCTGGCCGGGATCGACGCCGGGATCGCCCGAACCTATTACGCGGCAGCCGACGGCGCCGAGCGCGACCGGGTCATCTCGACCGGCTGGTGGTTTCTGGTCGCCGGCGGCATCGGGTGGATGGTGCTGCTCGGGCTGCTGGCCGCTCCGGTGAATGCGCTGTTCTTTCGCGGTGAGTTGAGCGGCCCAGCGTACGCGCTGCTCGTGCTCGGACTCGGCCCGATGGCGTGGGTCGCGTACCTGATCAACCTGTTCAAGTGGGGTCGGCTGCGCGGCCCGTTCGTCGCGCTCTCGTTGGTCACGGCCGGACTCTACACGGCGCTTGCGCTCGGCTCGCTCCGCTTTCAGTTGGGCGTTGAGGGGCTGATCGGGGCGCAGGCGGCGGCGGCCGTCGCCACGCTGACGGTCGGGTTGTGGCTGCTGCGCGGCAAACTCGGCGGCGGATTCGACCGGCGCGTGCTGCGGGCCACGCTTGCCGTCAGCTTGCCGCTCGTCGCGATCACGCTCGGCGACCAAATCGTGCTCGCGCTGGCGCCGTACGCGGTGCTCTACGAACGGTCGGCGGCCGAGGTCGCGATCTACAACGTCGCGTTTCGGCCGAGCGCGGTCGTCTCGATCCTCATGCTCGGCGTGCAGACGGCGTATGTCCCGTTTGCTTTCCGCATCGAGCGCGACCCGACGGCACGGGCGACGATTGCCGCCGCGTTTACCACCGTCGCCCTCGCCGTCGCCGCCGCCATCGTTGGGCTGACGGTCGGGCGCGGGCTGCTGACGGCGCTGTTCGCCCCGCCGGCGTACCGGGCGGCGGCCGATCTCGTCCCGATTCTCGCGGCGGCGGCCGGGGTGATCCAGTTGTTTTATCTGATGAACGTCGGCTCGCTGCTGGCGGGCAAGACGGCCGCGTTCTTCGGCCTGTACGCCGTCGTCCTGCCGCTGACGGCCGCGCTGGCTTGGGGCTTGACGGCCGCATTCGGCCTGACCGGCGCTGCTTTCGCCA
>JBBSVG010000188.1:0-5971 GCA_038233775.1 Bacteroidota bacterium
ACGCCGGCTTCTCGGTCCCGCGCGACGGTGTCGAGATCGCCGATTTCCGCTCGACGTCGTCGCTCGTCGGCCACGGCACGACCGGGCAGCCGTCGAGCTACGGCTTCACCGACGCCCGCGTGGTCGCTGGCAAGAGCTACATCTACACGCTCCGCTCGACCGACTTCTCCGGCGCCGCCCATGTGTATCCGCAGACGGTCGAAGTGACGGTGCCGGTCGAGGCGAACGCGACGCCGGTCGCCGCACCGACCGAGTTCGCGCTGCACCCAGCCAGCCCGAACCCGTTCAACCCGACGACGACGATTCGCTTCGATCTGCCGGAAGCGGCCACCGTCTCGGTTCAGGTGTTCAACAGCCTCGGCCAACTCGTCGCTGCCCCGGCGCTGAACCGCAGCTTCTCGGCCGGTGCCGCATCCGCCGTGATGCTCGACGGGGCCGGACTCAGCAGCGGCGTCTATCTCGTTCGGATGACGGCCGTCGGTGGGTCGGGCAAGATCTATCGCCAAGCCCAGCGCGTGCTGCTGGCGAAGTAAGCGAGTCGTCACAGCGGGAAGGTGTCAGGTTAAACTGAGGCAGGGTGTCTGGATTTCCCGACGTCCTGCCTCACCCCGTCTAACGTGTCTCATAAACACAACCACTTATCACAAGGCACACCGTTTTCATAGGGCGATCCATAATCCCGACCGAATCCGGTCTCTTATCACACTTGACCCAACCGCCATGCGTCTCTCGACCAAGATGTGCCTCGCTTTCTCCGCGCTCGGGTTCGTCCCGGTCGTTGCGCTGGCCCAACCGGCAGCCGGGCTTCGGTTGCACCTGCGGGCCGACCAGATACCGGGTGCCACCAACGGCTCGCTCGTCTCGACTTGGCCCGATCTCTCCGGCAACGGCAACAACGCCACCGCAGCGGGCACCGACCGGCCCACCTTCCAGACGAACGTGGTCAACGGCTCGCCAGCCGTGCATTTCGACGGCACCGACCAGCTCGCCATCCCGGCCATCGACCTGACCGGCACGACCGGCGTGGACCTGTTCATCGTCTATCGCACCTCGACCACCGCATCCAACACCCTCTTCGAGAACAGCACCAACTACAACACCAGCACGACCGCCTTCGGCATCGGAGACAACGATCTCACCTGTCCGAACTGCCTCGGCGGGGTCACGGTGAACCTGCGGGGCAACGTCGGTTACAACCAGATCTCGGCGGCACAGCGGATCACGTCGTTCAAGCTGGTCGAGGGGCTGTTCAACAAGGCGCTCACGAGTGGGGAAGCGCAGTTGCGGATCGGCGGTGTGCCCATCGCCCGCGCTTCGGCCACCTTCGACGCGAACAACACGAATGCGTTCGGCAACAACCCGAGCTTCATCGGCAACCGGGCCGGACTCACCAGCGGGGGTCTGATCGGCGATATCGTTCAGATCCTGCTCTACGACCGCATCCTCTCGGCAGCGGAGCGGCAGCAGATCGAGCAGGAGGTTGCCAGCCGCTTGGGCGCCGACGTGTCGCTGGCGGTCGAGCTGTCGAGCTTCACCGGTCGGTCGGCTGCGGGCCGGGTCGAGCTGTCATGGGCGACGAGCAGCGAGACCGACAACGCCGGGTTCGCCGTGCTCCGCGACGGAATCGAGATCGCCGGTTTCCGCTCGACGTCGTCGCTCGTCGGCCAGGGCACGACGGCGCAGACCCACCGTTACGGCTTCACCGACGGCGCCGTGGTTCCCGGCCGGACGTACAGCTACCGACTGCGCTCGACCGACCGCAGCGGCGAGATCCACGACTACCCGGCCGCCGTCTCGGTCTCGGTCGTCGAAGCCACCGCCAACCCGACTCTGCCGGTCGAGTTCACGCTGCACCCGGCCAGCCCGAACCCGTTCAACCCGACGACGACGATCCGGTTCGATCTGCCGGAAGCGGCCACGGTTTCGGTTCAGGTGTTCAACAGCCTCGGCCAACTCGTCACCTCGCCCGCGCTGAACAGGAGCTTCTCGGCTGGCGCGGCCTCCGCCGTGACGCTCGACGGCGCTGGACTCAGCAGCGGTGTTTATCTCGTTCGGATGACGGCCGTCGGCAGCTCGGGGCACGTCTATCAGCAAGCCCAGCGCGTGCTGCTGGCGAAATAGCTCGACATCGGTAGAAAAAGCGCCCCGCTCGGTCCAAACTGGAACCCGAGCGGGGCGCTTTTGCGTCTCTTCGGCCTCGAAGCACTTTACGCCGCCCGCATCGAAGCGCGCCCGCTGAACGAAGGGAAGTGGGCATATTAAAACTCGACGACGGTGGCGCCGGAGCCGCCCTCGTTCCAGTTGCCGAGCGAGAACGCCTTGATGCGAGGTTGCACCCTGAGGAACTCCGTCACCCGAGTCCGCAGCGCGCCCGTCCCCTTGCCGTGGACGATGGTGACGCGGTTCAGCCCGAAGGCGTAGGCCTCGGCCAGAAACGTTTCGAGCACCGGGATCGCCTCGTCGCCCATCAGCCCGCGTAGATCGACCGAGGTCTGAATCTGCTTGCCGATGGTGTCGTAATACACCGCCTGCTTTTTCTGCTGCCGCTTCGAACGGACCGGCTGGACCGCCCGAACCTTGACCCGCATCGCGACCGAGCCGAACGCGACCTTGACGTTGCCCGCTGCGTCCGGCGCTTCCTGGACGATCCCGGTCGCGCCGTTCGTCTTTAGGATGACGGCGTCACCTTTCCGCAGCGGCTCATCCTCGGACAGCAATTCGAACTCGTCGGACAGCTCGGCGGGCGGATCGGGCGGCGGCGGGTTGTCGAGTTGAACCCGGCGCGCCGACTCGCGACCCGACTCCAGTTGCCGCCGCGCTTCTTTCACTGCTTCGGCGTCGGTCGCTTCTCGGGCCGATTTGACGGCTTGCTCGACCGTTCTCCGAGCTTCGGTTAGCAGCCGCTCGGCCTCGGCGGCGGCCTCGCGTTTGGCGCCTTTGACCCGCGCTTCGGCTTCCGCCGTGCGACCTTCGTAGAGTTGAATCAGCCCGGCCAGCCGCTCGCGCTCGCGTTGCGCCTCGGTCGCCGTGCGCCGCGCCGTCGCTTCGGCCGCTTCGAGCGAGGTCAGTAGTCCCTCAAGTCGGGCGCGGGACGAGCCGACGAGGGTGCGGGCGCGGGTCAGCATCGTGCGCGGCAGACCCAACCGACCGGCGATCTCGAAGGCGTAGGACGAACCGGGAATCCCGGCGCGGAACCGATACGTCGGCGAGAGCGTCGCTTGATCGAACGCCATCGAGCCGTTGACGACACCGGCCGTCTCGTGGGCGAATGCCTTCAACTCGCCGTGGTGCGTCGTGACGACGGTCAGGCAACCGCGTTCGAGCAGCGTTTCGAGCACCGCTTGGGCCATCGCGCCGCCCTCGGCGGGATCGGTGCCGGTGCCGATCTCGTCGATCAGCACCAGACTGTCGCCGGTCGCGTGGCGCAGGATCGCCCTCACGTTGACCAGATGCGACGAGAAGGTCGAGAGGTCGTTGTCGATGGATTGCTCGTCGCCGATATCGACAAACAGCGCGTCGAGCAGCGGGAAGCTCGATTCCTCGAAACACGGGACCAGCAGCCCCGACTGAACCATCAGACAGAGCAACCCCGCCGTCTTCATCGCGACCGACTTGCCGCCCGCGTTGGGTCCCGTAATGACCAGCACCTTGCCGCCGACTTTGCCCGTGTCGTCGGGCGCGCCAAGAGAGAGCGTCAGCGGGACGACCGTTGGCCGCGTGAGCAGCAGCAGCGGGTGGCGCCCGTCGATGATCGTCAGCCGACCGTCGTCCGACAGCGCGGGCCGGGTGGCGCCAAGATCGCGGGCGAGTCGGGCTTTGGCTTGCAAGAAATCGAGTTCGCCGAGCAAGGATTGATTCGCCCGAATCGGTTCGGCGGCGCAGCGAATTCCATCGGTCAGATCGCGCAGGATGCGGTCGATCTCACGGAACTCTTCCGACCGGAGTTCACGCAGATCGTTGTTCAGATCAAGCATCTCGGCCGGCTCGACGTAGATCGTTTGGCCGGAACCGGACGTGTCGTGGACGAACCCGGCGACTTGCCGCTTGTGCTCGCGTTTGAGCGGGACGACCATTCGGCCCTCTCGCAGCGTGACTTGCTCGGCCCCGGCGGTCAGCCCACGATCCGAGAGCGAGCGGAGAATCTCGTCCATCCGGCGACGCAGGTGGGCCGACCGGCCGATCAGTTCGCGGCGAATCCGGCCGAGTTCGGGGCTGGCCGAGTCGCGCAGTCCGCCGCCGGTGTCATCGACGGCCCGCAGAATCGCCTGCTCAAGCCCTTCGTGGACAACCAAATCGGCCGCCAGTTCGGCCAAGAGCGGCGCACGCTCGCGCTGACCGTGGGTGAACGCGAGCGTCAACCGGGTCGCGGCGAGCGTGCGGGCGACCCGAAGGAGTTCGTCGGGATCGAGCGCGGCGCCGATGGCGGCCCGAGCAACGAGCGGTCGCAGATCGGCCAGCCCGTCGAGCGGCAGCCCGCCGGACGCTTCGACGACGGCCAGCGCCTCGGCGGTCCGGTCGAGTTCACGCTCGACGGCGAACCGCTCGCGCATCGGCTCGACCGCCCGCGCCCGCTCGGCGCCGAGTTCGGCCAAACAGCCCGACACCAGCCGCTCGCGCAGCCGGCCGAACTCCAACTTCTGAATGCCTCGGGTGAACTTGCTCACAGGGAAAATCGGGTCGAGAGAGAGGGAAGGCCGGGGCGATGCATCGGCCGTGCCGATCCCGAAGTGTCAGGTCTGCCCAACACTCGCGCCGCCGAGTGTCGGCTGAACCTGAAAATCCAGCCCGGCCGGGCGGCGAATCGGGCCAAAACGGCCGATTGGGCGCGTGTGACGGTCGGCACGGGATTGTCAAAGGGTTTTGTCACCCCCGGACCCGACCGTGGGTGACGCCGACGGTTTCGCCACCCCGCAGCCGACGGCGTCGCCCACACGGGTTTTCCCAAGACTGGGGCCTTTTTCCGCCTCCCCACCCGCTCTCTTCATGTCTCCTTCCCGACTGCTGCTGCTGCTGGAGGACGATCCGGGGCTGCGGACGCAGTTGACTTGGTTTCTGGCCGACACCTTCGAGGTCGAGACGGCCGGCGACAGCGAAGGCGCCCGCGCCCTGCTCGAGCGGCTCGCGGACGATCCCGACGGCGTCTCGGTCGCGCTCGTCGATCTGCACCTTCCACCGCGACACGGCGGCGTACCGGCCCTTGCAGGGTTGGAATTGATGGCGTATATTCGGTTGCATTGGCCCCGGTGCCGCATCGTGGCCTACAGCGCCGACGGAAATGGCTCGCTCTCCGCTCAGGCCCAACAGGCTGGTGCGAATCTGTTTCTGGGCAAACCCGTCGATCCCGACCGTCTCAGCCTCGCCCTGACCGGCGGTGAGCCGTCCCCCCTTCGGTAACACGCCCCTCGGCTTCCCCTCGGTATCCCCGCCCGGTGGTGAGTTATGCCCGTAGTGCTTCTGCTCGACGATGATTCGGCGGTCCGCAAGCAGCTCTATTGGGCGTTGTGCGACGATTTTGACGTGCTTGAGGCCGGCGATCCCGCCCGCGCCCGGACGCTGCTGTCCGAACAACCGGTCGATGTCGCGCTGATCGACCTGCGCCTGCCGCCCGACCCGCATTCCTCCCGAGCCGGACTCGAGTTCGTCCGCCACCTGCGCGAGCACCACCCGGCGACGCTGCCCATCGTCATGACCGGCGACGACGACACCCGCACCGCGCTCGACGCCGTGAGGGCCGGCGCGGCCGATTTCTTCGTCAAACCGGTCGATCTGGCCGTCTTGCAGGTCGTGCTCGGTCGCGCGTTGAAGGTCCAGAGTCTGGAGCGGGAAAACGAGCGGCTGCGCCAAGCCGCGTCGGAAGCGCCGACAAGCGACGGGATGCTCGGCCAGTCACCGGCGATGCGCGAGGTCGCCTCGCTGATCGAACGGATGGCGCCAACCGACGCGACCGTGCTTGTGACCGGCGAGAGCGGCA
>JBBSVG010000189.1:0-5922 GCA_038233775.1 Bacteroidota bacterium
CCGCGCGATGTCCGTCTGCCGAAGATCGCAGGTAAGGCCTTGGCTGTGATCGGGGTGCGGCGCGGCGGGAAAACCTCGTTTTTGCAACGCCGGATCGCCGAACGGCTCGCCGAGGGCCATCCTCGCGCCTCGCAACTGCTCGTGTCGCTGGAGGACGAGCGGCTGATCGGGATGACGGTCGCCGATCTGGGCTGGTTGCTGGAGGAGCACGAGCGGCAGTTTCCAACCGTGCGGGAGCGCGGGCCGCTGACGGTCTATCTGGACGAGGTGCAGACGGTGCCCGGCTGGGAGACCCTCGTCCGGCGGTTGATCGACCGGGGAGACGTCGAGCTGTTCCTCTCGGGATCGTCCGCCAAGCTGTTGAGTCGTGAAGTGGCGACCTCGCTCCGGGGCCGGGCGATGGAGGTGCTGATCCACCCGTTCTCGTTCCGCGAAACGCTCCGCCATGCCGGGGCAGAGCCGATGGCGCCATGGGATCAACTGTCGCCAGCCGACCGAACCGTTCTGGCCGCCGCCCTGCGCCGGTATCTGGAGGTCGGCGGTTTTCCCGAAGCGCAAGCAACGGAGACGCGCGACCGGCTGGCGCTCCTCAAAGGCTACGTGGACGTCATGGTGCTGCGTGATGTGATCGAGCGGCACCGCGTGAGCCATCCACAGGCGCTTCGGTGGTTGCAGCGGCATCTGCTGGCGACGCCCGGCGGCGGATTCAGCGTCAAGAAGCTCTACGATTCGCTCCGCTCGCAAGGCGTGCCGGTGGCAAAGGACACGCTCCACGACTATCTCGACCATCTACAGGACGCGTTTCTGCTGCGGACTGTGGGGATGCACAGCACGTCCGAACGTCAGCGGATGGTCAACCCGCGCAAGGCGTATCCCATTGATCCGGGGCTGATTCCGCTCTACGAACGCACCGGACGTGAGCACCACGGGCGGGCGCTCGAAACCGTCGTGCTGCTGGAGCTGGAGCGGCGTGGATACACCGTGGATTGGTTGCGCACGACGGACGGGTGGGAGGTGGACTTCTTTGCCGAGCGGCCCGGCGATCCGCCACTGCTGGTGCAAGTCAGCCTCGATACGGCGCTGGATGCGACGTGGGAGCGCGAAGTCCGCTCGCTCGTCGCTGCTGCCGCCGTCCATCGCGACGCAAAGGCATTGCTGATCACGCTTGACCCTTCCCCGCCGACGCGCGACCTGCCCGCTCCCGTGAAATGGATGTCAGCCGCCCAATGGTTGCTCGAACAGGACGACTGAGCAAGTGTCAACGCTCACTCGTCCTGCAAGCGCTGGATGAGGTGGAGGGTGCGGGACGGGAAGCCGCCGATGGGCGGTTGGCCGAGCGTAACGGTGTAGAGCGAGCCATCGGTGGCAGTCGCGGCGAGCAGAATCAGCATCTGGGCGGCGGAGCGGTCGCGTTGCAGTCGGTCGGCCGTGGGCAGGGCGTCGGGGATGTCGGTGTCGATCAGCAGCAGGTTCGGTCGCCGGGTGCGGATGAGCGAGCGGAGGACCGACTCGTCGGCGGCGCGGCTGACCTCGTAGCCCTCGTCGCGCAGCTTGTCGAGCAGCGATTGGCCGAACGCATCGGCGGTGCTCCAGACGACGACCTGACGACCGCTCTGCTGCAACCGGGTCCGCAGCCGGTTGATCCGGGCCAGCCGAACGATCTTCTCGGTCAGCAGCCCGCTGTCGAGCGGCTTGGTGATGGCGTCGTCGGCGCCGAGATCGAGGCCCCGGCGAACGTCGTCCAGAATCGAGACCATCAGGATCGGGATGTCGCGGACCGACTCGTCGCCTTTGAGGATGCTGATGACGTCGAAGCCGGACAGGGCGGGCATCATCAGGTCGAGCGTGATCAGGTCCGGGTGCTCGCGCCGGGCCAACTCGACCGCTTCGAGCCCGTCTTTCGCCTCGATCACGGTCCAGCCGCGCGACTCCAGTTCATGGTGGATCGACGTGCGGATGTTCGGTTCGTCATCGACGACGAGCACTTTTAGCGGATGCTCGGCCTCGAACGGCTCCAGCTCGACCGGTTCTGTCGGCGTCTCGGGCAACTCGGGGTCGGCTGGCGGAATCGTGGCGGGCAGCAGCAGGTGAAAGGTGCTGCCGTGATCCGGGTCGCTCGTCGCCCAGACCTGTCCGCCGTAGTGCTCGACGATGTGCCGCGTGATCGGCAGCCCGAGCCCGGTGCCTTTCGGCTTGTCGAGCGCGTCGTTCTGCGTCACTTGGTGGAACTGATCGAAGATCCGCTCCAGATTGCCCGGCTCGATCCCCAACCCGGTGTCGGTGACGGACAAATAGACCTGCGCCGGATGGTCGCCCGGCGAGGTGGCATCGGGCGACTTGCTCCCGGCGAGGACGGTCCGCAGCCGCTCGTCGCTGTCGATCCACTCACCGCGAACGACGATCTGGCCGCCTGGCTCGGTGAACTTGACCGCGTTGGCGATCAGATTTGTCAGCACCTGCTGCAAGCGGTCGCCGTCGATCAGCAACTCGGGCAGCGCCTCCGACCGCTCGGCCCGCAGATTCAGCCCGCGTTCCTCGGCCAGCGGTTTCAGCGTCGCCACGGTTCGGTCGATGATCTCGCCCGGCGAGACGCGGTCGTCGTTCCACGTCATCTTGCCCGATTCCATCTTGGCGATGTCGAGCACGTCGTTGATCAGCCGCGTCAGCCGGTCCGATTCCTCGTTGATGATCCCGAGAAACTGCGTCCGCTTCTCGTCATTCAGCCGTTTGCGCGAGAGATCGGCTTGCAGGATTTTGGCGAACGACTTGATCGAGGTCAGCGGCGTCCGAATCTCGTGGCTGACCGAGCTGATGAAGTTGCTTTTGACTTGATCGACCGCCTCGAGCCGCTCGTTGGCCGCCCGCAGCGCGACGTTCTGGCCTTGCAGCGAGCGACTCAGGCGGCGCAGTTCGTCGGCTTGGGTCTGCATCCCGGCGTTCTGTCGGGTGATCGTTCCTTCGGCCGTCATCAGCGCGTCGATGTCGCTGTGGGCGCCGATCCACTCGCGGACGCTGCCGTCGCCGTCCGGCACCGGCGCGGCCCGAAGCGCTGTCCAGCCGACCGTCCCGTCGGCCCGAATCAGCCGCGCGGTGCCGACGTAGAGCGTGCCGGTTTCGATGGCGTGTCGCCAGCCCGACTCGGTCGCCGCGAGATCGTCGGGATAGACCGCGTCGAGCCACCAGCCGCCGTCAGATTGAAGCCCAGTGAAAGCGGTCCAATCCGGTTGTGCGCCGACGAAACGGCCGTCGGGTCCGGCGGTCCAGATCAGTTGCGCGCTCGTCTCGACCAGTTGGCGGAACCGCGCCTCGCTCCGGGCAACGGCCCGTTCGGCCTCGGCCCGAGCCGTCACGTCGCGCTGAATCGCGAGCCAATGGGTGATCGTCCCGGCATCGTCGCGAATGGCGTCGATGTGCCACTCGATGTCGAACGGCGTCCCGTCTTTCTTGTAGTTGATCGACTGATCGTGGAACGGTTGGCCCGCTTCGAGGTTGGCCCGCAGCCGGTCGAGCACCGCCCGGTCGGTCAGCGGACCTTGCAGGAAACGCGGCGAGCGGCCGATCACCTCGTCGGCCTCGTAGCCCGTCATTCTGGTGAAAGCGGGGTTGACGTGGACGATGCGCGGCCCCGGCTCGTTCAGATCGGGCGTGGTGATGAGGACGGAGTCGTCCATCTGCTCGAAGGCCGCCTGCAACAGAGAGAGGGGCATCGGCGAAGGGGAAACAGGCATCGGGCGGGCAGAATTGGACCCAGGATACGGGGTTGAACTGGCTAAAACATAGATCACCGCCCAACCGTTGCCCGTCGGTTCATTGCGCCGTGCCCGACCCGGTGCGTATCTTCCGGCTTCCCGCTGCCTGTTTCCGCACCCGAGCCGCTGTCATGCCCCCGACCCCTTCGATCCCCGGCGCTCCGGCCCGACCCGAGGCCAAGCCGCCGGTTTCGTCGCAGGTCGCCCGAGCGCTCGAACTGGCTCGGTTGGCCCGAACGAAGCTCGCTGCCAAAGCGCCCGACCGAGCCATTCTGACCGACATCGGCCAAATGATCGAGGCGGTCGAGGCGGAACTCACAGCCATCGAGACTCGCCGCGCCCGTCGGCGGATTCCGCTTTATGACGGGACGCGCACCGGCAGCCGCCAACTGCCCCGGCGCAAAGACGACGACGGGCCGCAGGCCGGGTTCGTGTACACGTTCGAGCTGGCCGAGGAGCGGCGGTTGCAGGAGGACGTGCCGATCCGGTTGGTGCCGAAAGACGGCGGTCCGGCCGAACCGGTCGAAGGGTCGCTGCTCGCCGTCGAAGCGCAGCGCGTGACGCTCGTGCTCGCCCGCGACCTCGGTCCCGACGTGCCGGAAGCGACGCTCGAAGAGGACATGACGGCGCTGTATAAGCGGATGATCGATAGGCTCGAATCGATCCGCGACGAGCCGCTGTCGGTTCATCTGCCGAGCGCCGAGAAGCTGTTTCATCCGAAACCGAGCGACGCCCGAGCGCCGGTCGCGCTGCCTGCCGACCTCTGGCGCGGCGACCAACCGAACCCGTCGCAGGCTCGCGCCGTCGGCTTGGCGATGGCGAACCCGGTCACGTTCATCTGGGGTCCGCCCGGCACCGGCAAAAGCAAAACCATCGGCTTTTTGGTCGCCGCCCTCGTCGCACGGGGCGAACGGGTGTTGCTGACGAGCCACACCAACCGCGCGGTCGACAACGCCTTGATGAAGGTGATCGAGGTGTTCGCCGCCAGAGAAATCCCGTACCGCTCGCACGCAACCCGCTACGGGACGCCGCTGGTGCAGGACGACCGCTTGGCCGAGTGCGCCTTCGAGACGCAATGGCAGAAGGTTCAGGACGAACAGTTTCGCCTCCAGGGCGCGCTCGACGGCTACCGCGAGGGACAGCGGACCCACGGCGCTCGGGCCGACCGGACCAAAGCGCTCGCCTCGCTGGAGCGCCGCCGCGACGGCAAACAGTCGCGGCTCGAGCAGGTTCAGGCCGAGTTGCAGGCGGGAACCGCCGACCGGTCGCGCGCCGCTCGCCGGGCGAAAGAACTGGAAGACGGACTAAGCGAGATCGACGAGCAACTCCAGACGCTGCATCGGCAACTCGAGGCCGACGGGATCAGCAATCGCGGCGATCTGGCCGGACTCGGGCATCAAGCGCTGACCGACGAGATCGAGTCGCGCGGTGGCGAGCACGCGGTCGAAGCGTTTCTCGAACTCGAAGCGCGCGACCTGCTCCGGCAGCGGCCGGTCGTCGCCACGACGCTGTCGAAGCTGGCGGTTGACCGGACGTTCACCTCGGGCGAATTGGATTTCGACACGGTCGTGATCGACGAAGGCTCAATGGCGCCGCTGCCGCTGGTGCTGTTGGCCGCGTGTCTGGCGGGCAAGCGCGTCATCGTCGCCGGCGACCCGCAGCAGTTGCCGCCCATCGCGACCGCCGAGGGCGAGTTGCCCGACCGTTGGCTGCGCCGCGACATCTTTACCGTCGCCGCCACGGCTGGTTCCGAGGGCGAAACAGCGCCCGATCTGTTCGCTTGGGAGACGGCGAACCCGAACGCGGTTGTGTTCCTGTCCGATCAATACCGGATGCCCGCGCCGCTGTGCGCCGTCGTCAGCCGCCATTTCTACGACGGACGGCTGCGCTCGGCGCCGTCGGCTGCGGCCCGAACCGGGACGTTAAAGGTCGTCGATACGTCGGCTTACGACGCGCGGGCGAACTGGACCGAAGCCAAATCGCTGGAGAACGCCGATCACGCCGGGTACGCGGTCGAACTGGTCGAACGGTTGCTCCGCGCCGGGACCGTGCCGCCCGACGAGATCGGCCTGATCACGCCGTACCGAGCCCAAGCGTCGCGGCTGCGCCGAATGCTCCGAGAGCGCGGGCTGCACCGGATCGAGGTCGGGACGATCCACACGTTTCAGGGTCG
>JBBSVG010000190.1:0-5909 GCA_038233775.1 Bacteroidota bacterium
AGCGTCGCCTCTCGCGCCGCGCCGACATCTTCCCAGTTGCCGATGTAGCTCGTCACGACGGTTGCGTTCGAGTCGGCTGCCTTGACGCCGGCCTCGAACGCCTTAAACGTGCTCTCAACCGAGGTCAGCTTGACGCCGCCGACACAGCCGACCTTGTGCGTCTTGCTCATCAACCCGGCCATCAAGCCGCACAGATAGGTCGCCTGCTCGAGCTCGAACCGGATCGGCGAGACGTTCGGCGCGACCGTATTGCCGCTCGACGTGATGAAAATGGTGTGCGGATACTCGGCGCCGACGGCTTTGGCGGCGTCCTGATACTCGTTGCCGTGGCCGAAGACCAGTTGATAATCGCGGGCGGCGTAGTCGCGGAAACCGGCCTCGATGTCGGCGATGCCTTTGGTCTGCTGGTGGCTGACCTCGGCGCCGGGGATCGAGTCGCGGATCGCCATCAACCCTTTGTACGCGCCCTCGTTCCACCCGCCGTCGGTTACCGGACCGGGCGTGAGCAACCCGACCTTGAACGCGCCATCGGCTGAGCCGCCACTGCCGCCGGATTTCCCACAAGAGGCAAGGGCGACGATCCATAGGAGCAACAGCGGGAAGCGGGCGAGTCGGCGCATGGCGGGAGGCGGATTATGGAGAGCGGAACCGGGTCCGCAAGATAACATCGGTCCCCGGCCGCGCCCGCCATTCGTACCTTTGCGGCACTCGCCGGTTTCTCTGCACGCCAGATTCGACAGCCATGTGCGCCCGATTCAGTCTGCTTGCGCTGCTGCTCGCCCCGAGCGTCGGCTGGGCACGTCCATGTTCAATCCGATGGAGCCCGCGATGCGTCGGTTGATCCTTTGTACACTGCTGCTGCTCCGCAGCTTCGGTCCGGCGACGGCACAACCCTCTGGAGGAAGAATGGATTGGTCCACAATCCTGCGTGACGACGACCGGCAGCCGGGCGCCAGCGCCGCGACGCTCGCCACATTCGCCCGCGACCTGACCGCGCCGCTGACTGCCGACGAGAGGGCTGAACTCCGGCGGATGCAAGCGTACTTCTCCCCCGATTCGACCCACACAGAGGATCTCGACCCATCAACTTGGGCAATCCCGTCCCGACCGCTGCCCCGCTCCTACCTGAGTCTGCTGGCGTGGTCCAACGGCGGCATCTTTGAGCCGCGCCGGGATGGCTCAGATCTCTATGTCCGCTTGCTCTCGACCGACGAGGTTCGCAACCGGATGATAGACTATTGGCTACCGCTCCGTATGCCCGGCATCGTCCCGTTCGCGACCGATGTCGGGGATTATCTGTATGGTTTCGATATGCGGGAGCCAGCCGTAGCCGGGGAGTATCCCATCTTGGAGATCGAGATGGGAGCGCTCGATTTCGACGAGGCGGTATTGAGGACGACGTCTCTCCCGACATTCTTCGACCCGGACGAGTGGGTGCCGCACCAACTCTGGCTGCTCACCTCGTCGGAACATCAGGGCGCTGCGCTCACGAACGCCCTGATCGGCGTCTGGCGCAGCGAGGGATTGGAGGCTATGGTTCGCGAGCAGACGGAGTCCGCGTCCGATGACTCCACCCCGTCACCGCTTCCCCCGAGGGAATGGTACATCGAGTTTCTGCCCGATGGAACCATCCGACAGTCGATAGGATCGGAGTGGCAGATCAACCTACAGCTTCAGGTTCGGCCCCGCTACCGTACGATTCTCTACCGCGCCGAGGGCGATCTGTTGCCGCCCCACGGCCAGACGATGCGGATCAAGGTCACATGGATCGGCGACCGGATTCGCCTCGATCCGGTGCCCGGTTTCGGTGGCCGGGCCGTGATGCTCGAGCGCGTTCATTAAAGCGCTCGTTTCTCCGCTGGTTGCTCCGAAGCGGTGAACGCGGCGTTGCGCTGCGAGAGTTACCTTTGCGCTGTTCTGCTCCCCACGTCAAGGATTCGTCATGGCCCACACGATTACGCTCATCCCCGGCGACGGGATCGGTCCCGAAGTCACCCAAGCCGCCGTCGAGATCCTGGAGGCAACCGGGGTTCAGTTCAACTGGGAGATCCAGAACGCCGGCGCGGGCGTGGTGGCCGAGTTCGGCGAGCCGATGCCGCAGCACGTGCTCGACTCGATCCTGACCAACAAGGTCGCGCTCAAAGGTCCGCTTGGGACGCCCATCGGCAAGGGATTCAAGTCGGCCAACGTCGCGCTGAGAAAGGCGTTGAAGCTGTACGCGAACCTGCGTCCGGCGAAAACGATCCCCGGCGTCCGCTCGCGCTACGACAAGATCGACCTCGTCATCGTCCGGGAAAACACCGAAGATCTCTACGCCGGGATCGAGCACATGGTCAACGACGACATCGCGGTGTCGCAGAAGATCATCACCCGCGAGGCATCGACCCGAATCGCCCGGTTCGCCTTCGAGCACGCGAGGCACAACGGTCGGAAGGAGGTCGCGGCCATCCACAAGGCCAACATCATGAAGCTGGCCGACGGGCTGTTCCTCGACGCGGTCCGCAACGTGGCGGTCGATTATCCCGAGATCAAGTACCGCGAGGTGATCGTCGATAACCTGTGTATGCAGTTGGTCATCAACCCGCACCAGTTCGACGTGCTCGTGCTGGAGAACCTGTACGGCGACATCGTCTCGGACCTCTGCGCCGGTCTCGTCGGCGGACTCGGCGTGGTGCCGGGGGCGAACATCGGCGAGAAGGCGGCGGTGTTCGAGGCCGTCCACGGCTCGGCGCCCGACATCGCCGGGCAGGGCATCGCCAACCCGCTGGCCGTGCTGATGAGCGGGATCATGATGCTCAACCACTTGGGCGAGCACGCGGCCGCCGACCGGCTGACGAACTCGGTTTACCGCGTCATCGGCGAGGGCAAAGTCCTCACCCACGACCTCGGCGGCACCGCCTCGACCGCCGAGTTCACCGCCGAGTTGATCCGACGACTCCATTGAGAGCGATGAAAAGGCGATTGCGGATTGCTGATCGCAGATTGATGAAACGGCCGCTCGACGCTGGTTCTGACTGACAGCCACTCTCCTTTCGGTGCTTTTCCTTGCCGTTTTCTTGCCGTGAGCTGACGGCTGATAGCTGATAGCCGACAGCTTCTTCCTGCCGTGAGCTGATAGCTGACGGCTGATAGCTGATAGCTTTCTTACCCAAAATGCCCCGTTCTGCCGCTGCGCTTGCGCTGGTTGCCCTCGTCATGGCTGGTTGTCGGACGGCGGAACAGGTGTCGCTGGGGACGCGGCCGATCAAGACCGTGACGGTGATGCGTCGCGGGAGCAACGCGGAATTGGCCTTCCGGCGCGGGTTGCTGCCGACGACGGAGAGCGGCGCGGCGGCGTTCGTCAAGGCGCACCCGAGCTACGACGGTCGCGGCGTGCTGATCGCCATCCTCGACTCCGGCGTCGATCCCGACACGCCGGGGCTGCTCACCGCGACGACCGGCGCGCCGAAGCTCGTCGATGTGCGCGATTTCACCGGCGAGGGCGACGTGCCGCTGGCGCCGCTGACGGTCGAGCCGGACAACCGCGTCGTCATCCACTCGCCGTCGGGCGATGTCTCGATTCGCGGGCTGCCGACCGGGCTGACCGCGCTGACCGGCGGCGTGTTCGATGAATCACGGCTGCGGCTCAGCAAGGTGTCCGACCCGAACGGCAACGAGAAGCTGGACGACCGCTACGCCGTCGTCGTCGGTCGCCCCACGACGCCGGGCGACACGGCGCTGGTCGCGTATGTCGATTCGGACGGCGACGGCGATTTGTCGGATGAGCAGCCGGTCCGCTCGTTTCGGGTCGCCCACGAGAGCGTTCCCTTCCGCGACGCCGACGGGCAGCCGACGCTGAACGTGGCGCTGAACCTCTCGCCGAGCATGGCGTCGCTGGTGTTCGACGGGCACTCGCACGGGACGCACGTCGCCGGGATCGCGACCGGACACGACATCGGCGGCGTCGCTGGGTTCAACGGGCTGGCGCCGGGCGCCCAAGTGCTCGCCTGCAAGATCGCGCTCGCTTCCGGCGGCGGAATTTCCGTCACCCGCTCGATGATCGACGCGCTGCGCTACGCCGCCGACTACGGCAAGGCCCACGGGCTGCGCGTCATGGCGAACATGAGCTTCGGGATCGGCAACGAGCTGGAAGGTCGAGCCGAGAGTGACCGGCTGTTCGATCAGTTTCTGGTCGAGCACCCCGAGTTTCTGTTCGTCGTCGCCGCCGGCAACGAGGGGCCGGGCATCTCGACGGTCGGGCAGCAAGGCTCGACGCCGCGCGCGCTCACGGTCGGCGCGATCTTCCCGACCGTTTTCGCCAGCGGCAACCCGGCGCTCGATCCGCTCGGCCTCGCCACGTTCTCCAATCGCGGCGGCGAGTTGACCAAGCCGGAAGTCATCATGCCCGGCGTCGCCTACTCGACCACGCCGCCGTTCAGCGATGGCGGTGGCGCGATCAAGGGCGGCACCTCGATGGCCGCGCCCAACGCCGCTGGCGCCGCCGCGCTGCTGCTGAGTGCGATGGTCGCCGAGAATCGCTCGGTCACGGCGAGCGAACTCAAGCGGGCGATGATGGAGACGGCCGTGCGAACCGACCGGTTCGGCGTGCTCGATCAGGGCGCTGGCGTGATCCGGGTCGAGGCCGCGTATCAACGGCTCCGCCGCGAGCCGCCGCACGCCGGAATGGCTGTCCACTCGCTGGATGAAACCGGCGCCGAGCAACCGTTTCCGGCCGCCTACTTCCGCGACCGCCGACCGCCCGCCGAGCAGCGGTTTCGGCTCGCGCCCGAGGGACCGAGCGGCGCCGGGACGTATCATCTGCGGAGCACGGCGCCGTGGATTCGGGTCGCCGATTCGGTCGTGACGGTGACTGCGACCGGTCCGGCGACTGTGGGGCTGCGGTACGACACGATGGCGGTCCGGTCGACCGGTCTGCACGTCGGCGAGGTCGAGGCGCGGTTGGTCGGCTCGGACCTCGTCGCGTTCAGGCTACAGAGCGTCGTCGTCACGCCCGAACCGCTGTCGATGCGCCAAGCGACGCTGCGGACGGCGCGGCACACGGTCGCGCCCGGCGCGTTGGACCGGTATTTCTTCACCGTCCCGGCCGCCGCTTCGGCGCTGCGGTTGCGGCTCGCGGTGGCCGATTCGGCGGGGCTCGACGGGGCGAATCTCGCCGTCTCCGATCCGGCTGGTCGCTCGGTCGAGCTTGAGACCGGCCCCGAAACGCTGCGCCTGCCGCTGGCCGATGATGACACGACCGTCGTCGGACCGACCGTCGCGGCGACGCTGATGGGCGAGCAACTCACGCCCGGCGTGTGGGAAGTCGATGTCGAGAGCAGCCCTTTCTTGGGCGGATTGCCGCTTGCGTATCGGCTCGAAGCGTCGCTTTCTGCCGTCGCCGCGAGCCTGTCGCCGAGCGAAATCAAGCTGACCAACCGCGCCGCCGCACCGCTGACCATCGCCGCGCCGCTGGGCCGACTGATCGGCGCTGAAGCGACCCGAACCGTTCGGTTCAGCGGGACCGACCGGCTGCGCGAGCCGATCACCTTTCCGGCTGGGGTCGATTCGGTCGAGCTGCGGGTTGAGGCAACGACCGAGCTGTTCAACCAGGTGACGGATCTCGGCATCGCCGTGCTCGGCAGCGACGGCGACGCGCTGGCCGAGGAGAACCTGACTTACAGCACGAAGACGCTCCGGTTCACCCTGCCGCCGGACCGTGACCCGGCCGAGCCGTACACGCTTACCATCCGGGCCGGGTTCGCCGATCAAATCCCGGCCGACTGGTCGCTCGAACTGCGCACGCGGCTGCTCGGCGGCGGCGGCGAGCCCCAACCGCTCGGCACCCGGTCGCTCGTCCTGACCGCCGCGCCCTTGACGATCCCGCGTCCGGCGGCGAGCTTGCCGTTCACCGCGCCGACCGGTTTCCGCCC
>JBBSVG010000191.1:0-5908 GCA_038233775.1 Bacteroidota bacterium
GCCCGGCGTTGAACCGGGCCTTTTTGCGATTCGACCGGCGAGCGGTCAGTCGAACAAAAACGCGTGCAGCAAGTCGCCGATGGAGTAATCGTCGTCGTCGGCCGGCTGATCGGACTGGCAGGAGAGGACGTTGTAGCCGTGCCGGTCGAGGATCGTCCGCATCCGTGAGCAGTCGATGGTGCTCAATTTCAGCGAGATGCGGTGCTCGGCGCGGTCGGTTTCGGCGGGCAGCGTCAACAGCGAGATGACTTTAGCGCCGTTCTCCTCAACGACCCGAACCAGATCGGTCAGCGTGTACTCGTAGGGGCGAAAGGCGACCTCGAGCGTCGCGCCGGGGTCGGCCACGCCGGCCATCTGCGCGATCATTGGGTACAGATCGGCCCGCGAGATCAGCCCGTTGAAGTGCCCTTCGGCATCGACGACGGCCAGATGCTCGGCCTGTCGGTCGTGCATCAGCCGCATCACGCCCTCGAACGAGACGCCGCTCTCGACAGTCGTCGTGTTGCGGGTCATCACGTCGGCGACGGTCGAGCCGTGGCCGTGGTCGGGCTCGTGGGTGAGCGAATCGAGCAATCCTTGCTGCGTCAGCAAGCCGACGAGATCGCGCTCGGCCAGCACCGGCAGCACGACGGCGCCCGATTGGGTCATCTGCTGCGCGGCCGTCTCGAGCGACTGCTCGGGTCGAAGGGTGGTGCCGTCGGTGCGGATGAGGGTGTCAACGTTCACGACTCGCTCCCTCGGCTGGTGTGTGCTGCGCCCGACTCGATTACAGAAACGGTGCCGAACCGCTTCACCCACAGTTAACGTCGATCCTGCCGATCCGGTTTCACGCCCGTTGCCGCCGCGCCCCGGCCCGAAAACCCAAGCCGGGCGCTTGCCTCAACAACCATCGCCGAAAAAAAATGAAACCTTAGACCCGAAAGCGAAAGCGGGTGCTGCCGAATCAAGTTGCGTGCGCCGAGCCGATCAGCATCCGCAGCTCCTCAATCCGCCGGACGAGCGCTTCGCGGCCAAGCGACCGGTAACGCGGTGGCAGCAGTTCGCGGCTGGTACACTCGAGCACGGCGACGAGCGTCTGCAGTTCAACTTCGAGCGGATACGTCGGCGGGATGAAGTCCTCAAACACGGCGTTCAGGTCGTCGATTCGGACCGCCGTGCGGCCATCGACGGCGGCGCGGAACTTCGCCCGCACCAGCGCGGCCTCGATGTCGGCCCCGCTGAACGTGTGTCGCTCGTCGGCGACGGTGGTGTGGATCGTCGAGACGGGCGCGGGTTCGCCGGTCGTGTCGCTCGGGTCGTCGCCGTGGATGAGCGCAGCCGGGATCTCATCGCTCTCCATATTGAGCTTCGTCTTTCGCTTCATCGTGCGGAACAGCTCGGCCCGCTCGGCGTCGGTCTGCGGGTAGAACAGCGCCAAGTGTTCCTCCGCCCGACCCTGCCGCTTGAGGTCCACCGGCATCAAATCCGGCCGGGCCGTCAGCAGGAACCAGAGGATGCGGCCTCGGTTGGTCGAGTCGCCCATGAACGCCGCGATCTTGCCGAAGACGCGGCTCGACACGCCGGAATCGCCCGACGCGTTCCGGTCGCCGAGCACCGCGTCGGCCTCGTCGATCATCACGGCGACGGGGTAAATCGCGCGCAGCAAGTAGAGAATCTTTTCGAGGTTGCCTTCCGTCACGCCCTGCCATTGCGAGCGAAAGTTCTTCAACTGAACCATCGGGACGCCGATCTCGCCAGCGAAGCACGTCACCATGAACGTCTTGCCGGTGCCGACTGGGCCGTTGATCAGGTAGCCCATCGGCAGCACGTCCGAGCGTCCCTGCCGCAGCGCCTCGGCGGCGCCTTTGAGCCGCTTCTTCGCTTCGGCGTGCCCCGCAACCATGTCGAGGTTGTAGCTCGGCTCGACGAACTCCAGCAGCCCGTACGCCTCGGCCTCGATCAGTTCCTTTTTCCGATTCGACAGCCGCTCGGCCGTCAGCCGGATGCCGGAGCCTTCGAGCGTCTCGGCCAGAATGGCACGCATATGAACGATGGAGAGGCCCGCCGTCGCTTGGGCCAGCGTCTCGACGGTGAAGTCGCTCCGCTCGGCGAACGGGCGGTTCGCGGTGCCCCAGCGGAGGTACGCCAGCCGGTCGGCCTCGGTCGGCGGCGGCAGAAAGACTTCCTCGGTGTAGGGCGAGCGGACGACCGACGTGTTCAGTTCGGCCAGGTTTTCGGTCACCAGACAGATCGTCAGATCGCCGCGCAGAAAAACCGGATCGTGCGCCCATCGCTTCAGAATGACGAGCGCGTTGCGGTCCTCCGCCCCGGCCGAGCCGATGTCACCGACCGGGATCAGCGTTTCCGCGTACTCGATCACGAGCGCGATCCGCTTCCGCTCGGCCAGCCGCAGCCGGAGATAATTGTCGAGCAGCGAGAGGACGCGGACCGGATCGCGCGGCAGCGCTTTGGCGTACTCGGTCCCAAGCAGCGTGTCGTAGCCGCTGACGGCGCGGTTGAAATCCTTCATCGACTCGGCGTCGAGAAACGTGATCCCGCCGCCCCGGTCGTAGAACAACCGCCGCTCGCGACGGGCGAACAGCTCGTCGTTGAGAAAAGCTTTCAGCGGGACGTAATCGACCCGACCGTCGTCGCCTTCCAGCCGGACGAGGTCGTGGACGTTGCCGTGGAGAATGAACTGGGCGACGGTTTTCGTCCGGTACTTCTGCGCCAAGTCTCTGGCCCAGGCCGGATAGGCCGCATCGAGGGACACCGTTTCGGGCATGGGGAGAATTGATGAATGATGAGTGCAGAATGATGAAACGACCGCTCGGCGCCGTTGCCAGCCTCCGATGTCTGTCACCCTGAACCACGTGAAGGGTCTCACGCCGAAGCCGGGGCTCCCGGTGAGATCCTTCGCTTCACTCAGGATGACAGCAGTTGGAGGATGCAGAACCTCTGTCGAGAAGCGGGATTACAGCGAGATCAGGCGGCTTTTCGGCGGGTCGATCTGGACGAGTTGGATGTCGAACGTCAGCGCCTCGCCGGCGAGCGGGTGGTTGGCGTCGAGCGTGACGGTGTGGTCGTTCACGGCCGCGATGAGCACCGGCACGACCTGCCCATCGGGCTGCTGAACGCCCAGCTGCTGCCCGATCTCCGGCGCCATATCGGCCGGAAACTCCGAGCGGTCCACTTCGAGCATCATTTCCGGGTGACGCGGCCCGTACGCCTCGTCGGCCGGGATGTGGACGGTCTTGCTCTCGCCGGGGGTCATCCCGATCACCGCCTGCTCGAAGCCGGGGATCACTTGCCCTTCGCCGACCGTGAACGGCAGCGTCTCGCGCCCAGCCGACGAGTCGAATACGGTTCCATCGTCCAGCCGACCGGTGTAGTGAACCTGCACGCGGTCGCCGTTTTTCGCTTCAGCCATCGGTTCCTCAGAATGTTTGAAAAGGGGAAACACGGATCGAGCGGCGTTATCGCGCCTCGAAATACGCCGACTGGAGGACGAACCCGGCGGGTGCCCGAGGCGTTTCGGCCGCGTAAAGGTTGAAGTACATCGTGATGGTGGTGCCGTCCGCCCGGTACACATCGTACTTCTCCAGAAAACGCGCCTTGTCGCCTTTCGGGGAGGGAAAGGGGCAACATTGTCCGATGCGTTTGTAGCGGGTCGGTTCACCATGTGGCCCGACGAGATACTGAAAGTAGTCGCCGATCACCCGCACAGTTGAGCCGGTCGCCGTAATGGCTCGGCCGTTGGCCCCCGTCAACACAGTCCCGAGCGGAATCGGGGTCTCAGCCGTCAGTCCGTAGCTGTCGCGGGACGCCGTGGCGCCGGTGTACGGTTGGCCGAGGTCGGCGGGCAAGAGCGAGCCGCAGCCGATTCCACCCAACGCGCCGAGCAGGATCAGCGCCGATCCGATCAAACGAAATCGCTTCATCGAAGCGCCTCCGTCTCAGCGTCTGGAGAAACCGGTTCGCCGATCTCGCCCGGAACGGTGGAGTAGACCTGCCGCCAGTAACCGAATTCAGTCGGATCGGTGAAGACGAACTTCGTCCGACCGGGGTTCGTGCGGCTGTAGAGGTTGTCCGGTTCGGGCACCGTCGCGGTCGGTCCGTAGAGCCAAATTTCCGTCTGGACATCCGGGCGCTCGATCTCCTCGGGCGGCCCGTAGAGCAGATAGACCCGTCCTCGGTCGGTCCGCCAGCCCGGTCTGCGACCCTCGCTGAACCGCTGGTTCGATTCGACAAAGCGACGGGTGTACTGGACTCGGGCCTCGTTGACTGCAGTCTCGGGGAACGGGTCGCGCGAGGCCCAGAACTCGACCAAAAACGACTCCACCGCTTCGTCGGTCGTCAGGGTCGCAAGCTTCTCCAAGTCTTGCTGCCGAGCAAGGTAAGCGATCTCGTCGGCCGCCTGTTGCTGGGCGCTCAGCGGGGGAAAGTCCGGCGTGCGCGGTCGGAACCACAGGTAGGCGCCGAACGCCGCGCTCGCCGCCAGCGCTGCGTAGGTGATGGGCGATATTCGGGGCGGCTTCTTTGCCTGCGCCCGGCCAACTTGGGGGATCATCAGGCCGAGCGCGAGCGCAACGGCAACCAGTCGAGCGATCATGGGTGGATGATCTCGTGCGGGATGATCTCGCCGGTCGGCGAGACGCGGTACGTGCGGCCTTTCCAGCGGAGCGTGCGGACGGTCATCGCCTGCGCCCAGCCGCCGATCTCGCCAATCGATCCGGCCGCGCTGACAAGATACCACCCGAGCGGCCACGGCCGAGCGGTCAGCCGCCGATCCAGATCCCACGAAAATGCGACCCGACTCGCCACGGCCGCGCCCAACCGCGCGCACGCCGGGCGGGCGCCGCGAGCCGCAACGACCGTCAGCACGGCGAGCATCCCGTCGAGCGTCAGCGGGACGACGAGGCCAAAGGTCGGGCGGCCGAAGAATGAGCGGACGACGACGCCCCATTTGCGCAGGTTCTCGAACGCGTGCGCCGTCGAGAGCGGCACCGCTGGCAGCGTCACGACTCGGGGCACGAGCCGAACGGCGTAGCCCGCTTCATAGACCAACTTGCCCAACGAAGCGTCGTCCGACATCCGGTTCCGCGCTGCACCGACGCCGCCGATGGACTGGAGCGCTTCGCGACGAAAGCCCATCAACGCGCCGACGGCGAAGTGAAGCGCATCGGCTGAAGCGCGTTCGAGCAGAATCGGGGCAAACCGGTGCGAGAGCGCATCGGCCAAAATCGCCCCGCCGAGCGTGACCGGCGCGGCGTCCATCGGGACGGGATAGGCGCAACCGGGCGGACCCAATCCGTCGCCCGAGTCGGTCGTGAGCGTGTGGACAAGCGCC
The DNA here is from genome assembly GCA_038233775.1 of Bacteroidota bacterium. Lineage (GTDB taxonomy): Bacteria > Bacteroidota > JBBSVG01 > JBBSVG01 > JBBSVG01 > JBBSVG01. Next base: position 5,330 of record JBBSVG010000191.1, read on the forward strand.
GCAAGCGTGTCGGGGCCGACGCGCACATCGGCGTCCATGAACGCGACGAGTTCGTGCCGGGCCAGCGCCCAGCCGCGCTCCATGTTGTGCAGCTTGCCCATCACGCCCGGCTCGGGCAGTCCGCTCAGATGGACACTGAACGCGCCAGCGCCGGTTTCGGCCGCGACCGTTTGGGCGACCGGAAAGGCCGGATCGCCGTCGGTTTCCATCACGATGAGCACTTCGAACGGCGCCTTGCCCGGCGGAAACCGGCGCAGCGCGCGGAAGTTGGCGGCCGTCTCGGGATCGGCGCCTTTGATCGGGACGATCAGGCTCAGGCCCGGTCCGGCAGCGTCCGGCGGCGGGATCGGTTCGTTCAGCCGTCCGGCAAACCGAACCGTATCGCGCCATTGCTTGGCCCGGAGCAGCAGCGCAAGGCCAGTCAGCCCGGCGAGCGCCCACGCAGCACGGCGCCTCAACCCTCGGTCGATTCGTGCCGGTGCTCGGCGACCCAGGCGCGGATGTAGGTGACCATCTCGGCCATCGGCGTGCCCGGCGTGAACAGCCGGCCGGTCGTTCCGTTGCCTTCGAGCGCGGCCA
>JBBSVG010000192.1:0-5887 GCA_038233775.1 Bacteroidota bacterium
GGCCCAGGCGCTTGGCGGTGCGTATGGCCTGCTCGCCCCCGGCTACCAGAATCTGGACAACCCGGCGCTCTGGAGCGCCCACCGCGACACCCGTTTTGGCTTGACGCTCGGGCTCGGCTGGCTCAACACAAGCGGCACCGGCGGCACCGGCGTCGAGCAAACGGCCGGGCGGCGGTTGGGCGCCATCGGCGGGGCGGCATTTGCCTTCCCGGTCAGCGCCCGGCACGCAGCGACGGTCGGCGCGTTCTTCGAACCGTACAGCCGGGTCAGCTACGACAACTCGGGTCGTGACGATGATGGCGGCATCGGCGTTCGGGCCATCGGGTCGGGTGGCCTGAGCGACGCCGGGTTGGGCGGCTCGATCCGTCCGTTCACCACCGGTCCCCTGCGCGGCGTCTCGGTTGGCCTGACCGGTCGCTACCGCTTCGGCACGCTGACCGCTCGCGAAGAAGTGCGGGCCGACTCGGCTGGCTACACCCAGGCGTTCGAGCGACGGCGACAGTTGGGCGGCACCGCGTTCACCCTCGGGCTGGCCTACGGCTCGCCCGGCGCCGTCTTCGGCAAGAACGACCGGCTCTCGCTCGGCGCGGCCTTCACGCCGGGCACGACGATCTCCGGTAGCCGGGTGCTGACCTACGGAACGTTCCGCTCGACCGACGACCCGAGCGGGATCACGCCGGGCGGCCCCGACACGCTCGCCAAGAGCGATTTGGACGAGAAGCTCCCCTACCGGCTGGTCGCCGGGCTGGCCTACCGACCAAACCCGCGCACGCTGCTCACCCTCGACGGCTCGATGGAGCCGTGGAGCACCACCAGCCCGACGCTTCGTGACGCGGGACACTACGCGATGGGGCTCGAGTTCCAGCCGTCGTTGATCTCGCCGGTGCTCTGGCAGCGGACCGCGTACCGACTCGGGTTTCTGCTCAACCGCTATCCGTATCAATCGGTTACGGGCACCGCCGTTGATGGCTTTGGGCTGCGGACCGGGTTCGGCATCCCGGTTGCCAACGGCCGCTCGCGGCTCGATCTCGGCGTCGGCGTCGATTGGCGCGGGTCGGTGGAACAGGGGTTGCTCAAAGAGCGAACAGTCCGGCTGACGCTGGGACTGAATGCGGGCGATCTGTGGTTTATCAAACGGGCCATCGAGTAGCCCGACAGCGAAGCCCGACCGCTACGACTCCAGAGGGAGAAACTCCGATCATGACCCGTCACCTAACGCTCCGCACCGCCGCCCTGCTCTCGCTCGCCCTCGCCGGCAGCGCCGCCACGGCCGACGCCCAGTCGCGGCGCAACTCGTCGCCCAAACCGCCGCCCCCGCCGGCCATCCCCGGTGAGGATCAGGTACTGCGCCACTGGAGCCTGTTCAACGAGAACTACAAGGCAACCCAGTTCGAGATGGCGCTGCCCGACGGGCGCTGGCTGGTGTTCAGCGGGAAGGAAGTCGGCCCGAACAACTACATGCGGCTGGCGACGACCACGCTGCACCAGAAGGTGGCCGACACCTACCTCCGCGTCGGCCAGCTCCGCACCGCCACCGGACCGAACGTGCTGCCAGCGTACATCGACAGCGTGATGCAGGTCTATCAGTTGGCCGTGCGCGACGTGCCGAGTCGGGCGCAGGAGTTCACGCTCGCCATCGCCGCCGTCTATGACGGGCAGAAGCACGACATCCCCAAGGCCATCGAGTATTATCAGAAGGGGATCGACATGGGGATCGCCACGGCCGATTGGCGCTACACGTCGCGGCTGGCGTATCTCTACAAGGAAGATGGGCAGGTCGATAAGGGCTTCGACATCGCCCAGACCGCCTACACCGCCTACTCGAACGCGAGCAAGAGCGACACGAGTCAGGTTCGGGCCGCCCGCGAGATGGAGCGGCTGATGACCCGTGGCGGCCTGATCACCAACCCCGACTCGCTCATCACCGCCATTCGCGGCAAGACCGACACCGGCAGCCGCAACCTGCTCCTGACGCTGCTCATCAGCCAGAAGCAGTACGAGGAAGCGCTGCCGATTGCCCGGCAGTTGGCCGAGGGACAGAACACCGAATCGAACTGGCGGCTCTACGGGGCGCTGGCGATGCAGGCCGGCAAGTACCCGGAGGCGCTGACGGCCTACGACAAGGCGCGGGCGATGAACCCGAACGAGCCGAGCTACACGTTCTACGTCGCCGAGGTGTACAAGCAGCAGGGCGATCTGGCAAAAGCGCGCGATCTGGTCAAGGCGCTGCCGGTGACCGATTCGACGATGGCGGCCCGCCTGCACATGTTCATGGGCGCGCTCTACGAGACGGCGATGGAGAAGGCGGTCGCCTCGAAGCCGGGCGGCGTCGGTGCGTGGGGGAAGAACTTCACCTTCGACGAGCAGTTGATCTACCAGTTGGCCGTCAACCACTACCAGATGGCGGCGCAGGCCGATCCAGACCACGCGGCGCAGGCGCAGGAGCGGATTCAGACCCTCTCGCCGTACCTGCCGAAGCTGGCCTTCTATGAGAAGAAGAAGCTGACGCCGGGCAGCGCGGCGCCGGTGAGCGCCAAGTACTACGGCTGGGTGAACGAGCCGGTCATCATCCCGGCGACCGATCCGGTCACCACCGGCGACCCGGCCGCCGCCCCTCCGACTGACGCCGCCGGTCTCTGAGTCACCGCTGATTCAACGCAACGAGGCCCGTTCGGTCAACGCCAGACGGGCCTCGTCGTTTAGGCGCCGGACACAAAAAAGCCCCGAGACGATCAGGTCTCGGGGCTTTGGGTGGTCGATGTGGGATTTGAACCTACGACCTCACGGATGTGAACCGTGCGCTCTAACCAACTGAGCTAATCGACCGGCAGTCGTCCGTCGGAGCAGGTCCGTCGGCAGAGGCGAAGATACGATGGGACGGCCGGGAAGTCAACCCCGAGACGGCGAGAAACGCCTCCGGCGACGGTTGCATCAGAAGGGCTAAATCCGTTATCTTACCTGCCCGTTTCAGGCGCCCGATGCAAGCGCCGGACGGCTGTTAGTTCCGGTTTTTCCCACCGACCCCGGCCGCAGGAGGCGCCGGTTCCGTTGCACCCGAAGCCGCGCTCGCGCAGAGGACACGTTGCTTGGAGGCTCCAAGCACAGGTCGCCGCGTTGGTCTGGGCGTTTTCCGAGATCGTCATCTCGATGGGTCGCCTGCGACCCGTCAGCGATCCACCCGGTTTGGTTTCACCCTGCGGCCCCGGTCAGTTGCCGCAGCGAGAGTTGGCTCTGTTGCCGCTCGTTGCCGACCGAGGGCGCGATGCCGTCCGGTTCCTCTGGAACCCGGACCCGTCGCTCCGCACTGGGGTGTCCGCCCCCCACCGCTCGTCGTTCGACCCCGCTCCTCCTCCCCGCCCGCGCCCTCCGGTGGGCGCCCTATGCCCGATCTCCGCGCTGTTTGGCGTGAATCGGCCGCCCGGCGCCCGTCCCCACAAGTTGCCCGACCGTGCTTGCCCGTCCCGACGAATCTCACCCTGCGCCTGTGTATGCGCGAGCGGGATTCAACGGGGAAAGCTGGCGCACGCACCGCTGTCGTCGGGCGGCTTCACCCTGAGCGTGTGATCGCAATGAAGAAAGAAATCATCTTTAACAGCACCCCCGGTGGCGAGGTGCGCGTCGCCATCATCGAGGACGGCCGCTTGGCCGAACTGTTCGTCGAGACGCCTGAAAAGGCCCGCTCGGTCGGCGACATCTTTCTGGGCCGGGTCGTCAAGGTCATGCCAGGTCTGCGGGCGGCGTTCGTCGATCTCGGGCTCGAGCAGGATGCGTTCCTGCACTTCTCCGACATCGGCTCGTCGCTGAAAGAGTTCTCCGACATGATCGGCGACGACGAGCACGACGAGGACGAGGCGCCCGACGCCGCACCGGCTCGCGACGCCCGACCGTCCCGAGGCAGCCGACCGACCGAAGGAAGCCGACCGACCCCGGACAAGCCGGCGGCAACCGACCGACCGGCCCCGGCGCCCCGTGCGCCGCGTGCCCCGAAAGCGGACCGGCCGGAGCGGCCCCAGCCGCCGGTCGCCGAGACGCGGTCCGACGAGACGCAGGCCGACGAGACCGACGCCCCGGCGCCGAAGTCCCGCGCCGCCCGGCCAACCCGACCGCCGCGCCGCGCCGCGCCCAAGCCGACCGACGAGACGACCGACGAGTCAGCCGACCCGTCGCTCGCAGCCGAGCCGCTCGCGTTAACGCTGACGGACGATCTGGCCGACGAATCGACCACGGCCGACGGCGAGGCCGATGCGGTCGAGGGCGATGAGAGCAGCGAGGATGCCGTCGCTCGCCGGGCACGGCGCCGGCGCGGCGGCCGTCGTCGCGGCAAGCGGACCGATGCGACCGGCGAAAACGGCGAGTCAGGCGAAGCAACGGAATCAGGCGAGGTGACGGAGGCGGCTTCGACGAGCACCGGCGACACCAGCGACAGCGGTCCGGCCGAGTCGTCGAGCGAGCCGACGGCCGAGATGCCCCGGACCGAGGCGCGGGAGCGGCACGAGCCGCAGAGCGATGCGCCGCCGGAGCGCCGGGCGCCGCAGGCAGCCAACGACATGGCCGGATCGTCAGCGGAACCGAGCGGCGAGCGGCCGGCCTCGGGTGGACGGCGCGACAGCCACCGCTCAGGCGGGTCGTGGCAGCAGCACGGCTCGCAGCTCGAGCGCGGGCAGGAGATCTTGGTTCAGATCATCAAGGAACCGATCTCGACCAAAGGTCCGCGCGTGACGAGCGACATCAGCCTCGCCGGCCGGTTTCTGGTGCTGATGCCGTTCGACGAGCACATCGCCGTCTCGAAGAAGATCCAGTCGTTCAAGGAGAAGCGGCGGCTGAAGTCGCTCGCCCAAGAGATCCTGCCGGAAGGGTTCGGCGTCATCATCCGCACCGTTGCCGAGGGCAAGGCGACCGAGGATTTCCAGAACGATCTGCGGCAATTGCTCGCCACGTGGGGCGAGATCGAGGCGAACCTGAAGCAGGCGACGGCGCCAGCGCTCGTCTCGAAAGACGTCAGCATGGCAAGCTCGGTTATTCGCGACGTGCTGTCGGACGATGTCGTTCGGGTCGTCGTCGATGACAAGCAGCTCTACAACGACATCCGCACCTACGTCGCGTGGGCGGCGCCGAACCTGATGGACGCGATCCAGCTCTACAAAGGGCGCGAGCCGGTGTTCGAGGCGGTCGGGATCGAGCGCGACGTCGAGAGCGTGTACTCGCGCAAGGTTTGGCTCAACACCGGCGGATCGCTCATCATCGAGCAGACCGAGGCGATGGTCGTTGTGGACGTCAACTCCGGCCGCTTCGTCGGCAAGCGCGACCACGAGTTGAACGCGCTGCGGACGAACCTCGAGGCCGCTCGCGAGGTCGCCCGACAGCTCCGGCTGCGCGATTTGGGCGGGATCATCGTCGTCGATTTCATCGACTTGCAGGACGACCGGAACCGCAAAAAGGTCTATGACGATCTGCGGAAGGAGTTCCGGCTCGACCGCGCCAAGACGAACGTGCTGCCGATGTCCGATTTCGGCGTCGTCCAGATCACCCGGCAACGGGTCCGGCCGGCGCTGATTCAGCGGATGAGCGAGAGCTGTCCGACCTGCGGCGGGACCGGGTTGGTCCAGTCGAAGAGCACGACGGCGCGGCAGATCGAGCGGTGGCTGAAGGAGTTCCGCGTCGGCAGCAAGGAGCGGCGGCTTGAATTGCGGGTCAACCCGGCGCTGTATGAGCTGATCACGGAAGGGCGGTTCAGCCAGACGCTGAAGTGGATGGTCCGCTTCTTCGTCCACCTGAAAGTCGAGAGCGACCCTGAAGTGCGGGTCGATGACTTCCGCTTCCTCTCCATCCGTCGCGGCGAGGACATCACGGCCGACTTCACCCCGCGCAGCCAACCGCTCTCGGCCGA
>JBBSVG010000193.1:0-5875 GCA_038233775.1 Bacteroidota bacterium
GTCGGAATGCGGGTTTTCATCGAAACTCCTGTTCTGTCTTGGGCAGGCCGGAAGACGTCCCCCCCGGGACGGCACGCGCCTGACAGCAATGATTGATCGTTGTTGGTGGTCGGTCTGACTTCGTCGCCTGACCCCGGCGACGTCCTGCGTTACTCCTCGAACCGTTCGACGTTGAACACCCCGCCGATGCGTTTGAGCCGCTCCAAAAGCTGACCCAGATGCGACGTGTCGCGGACGTGGACGATGACGGTTCCGTCGAAGATCCCGTCTTTCGTCACGAAGTTGACGCTGCGGATGTTCGTGTTCAGCGACCGGGAAATCGTGTGGGTGATGTCGTTGAGCATCCCCTGACGGTCCTCCCCGGTCAACTTCACCCCGACGATGAAGGCCTCCTGACCCTGTCGGGGCCAGTCCACCTCGATCAATCGCGGCTCGTTCGATACCAGCCGGTTGGTGATGTTCTTACAGCTCTTGCGATGGATCTTGATCCCTTCGCCGAGCGAGACGAACCCCACCACATCGTCACCGGGAATCGGGTTGCAGCACCGGGCGTAGGTGTGCAGCAACGCCTCCTTCCGTCCGTCGATCAGCAGCGTCGGGACGGCCGACGGTTCCTGTCCCCTTGCGGTCTGAACAAACTGGCCGAACGACGCTTCTCGTCCGTCCTCTGCCCGGTCCCGACCCAACGCCAGCTTCTCGCGGTAGGCCCGGACAGCTTCGTCCGCCTCCAACCGCGCCGACCCAATAGCCTGATAGAACGATGTGAGGCTGTCGAATCTCAAGTGATGTGCCAGTTTCACTAACTCGTCATCTTTCAAGATGATGCGAGCCTTTTTAGCCTTTTTCGCCCACAACTCGCGACCCGAATCGACCTGAATTCGCTTCGCCTCGTTGATCCATTGTCGAATTCGCACCTTGGCCTTGTGCGTAACGACAAATTTCTCCCAATCGGCGTTCGGCGTCTGGTGCTTGCTGGTGATAATCTCGACCTGATCGCCGGATTTCAGCCGGTGCGGCAGCGGGACGATCTTGCCGTTGACCTTTGCGCCGATGCAGTGGTGGCCGACCTCGGTGTGGATCTCGTAGGCGAAATCGACCGGCGTGGCCTCTTTGGGCAGGATCTTCAGTTCACCTTTCGGGGTGAACAGATAAATCTCGTCCTGGTAGAGGTTGAGGCGAAATCCCTCCATGAACTGCGTCGGCGAGTCGGTTGGCTGCTCAAAAATGTCGCGCACCCAGTTGACCCACGCCTCCATCTCGCCAGCGCGCACCTTGCCCGGCGTCTGCTCCGGCGGATTCTCCTTGTAGCGCCAGTGCGCCGCGACGCCGCGCTCGGCCACCTCATGCATCGACCGGGTCCGAATCTGCACCTCGACCATTCGGCCGTTCGGTCCGATGACGGTTGTGTGGATCGACTGGTAACCGTTCTTTTTCGGAACCGAGATGTAATCCTTGAACCGTTCTGAAACCGGCAGATAGACCTCAGTCACGACGCCGTAGGCCGCGAAGCAGGCGCTGGTCGCGTCGGTGTCGAGGATGATGCGGATCGCGAACAGGTCGTAGATCTCCTCGAACGGCTTGCCCCGCGACTTCATCTTGTTGTAGATGGAGTACAGATGCTTGGGCCGACCGGAGATCTCGACCGGAACGTTCAACTCCTTCAACCGGGCCGAGAGCGGGGCGATGAACCGGGTGACGTACTGCTCGCGCGTCTCTCGTCGCTCCTTGACCTGCTTGGCGAGGGCGACGTAAGCGGGCGGGTCGATGTACTTGAACGAGAGGTCTTCCAGCTCCCACTTGATCTTGCCCAGCCCGAACCGGTGGGCGAACGGGGCGTAGATGTCCCGCGTCTCAATGGCGATCTTGTACTGCTTCTCCGGCGAGAGGTGCTCGAGCGTCCGCATGTTGTGCAGCCGGTCAGCGAACTTGACCAAGATCACCCGCAGGTCGTTGGTCATCGAGAGCAGCATCTTGCGGAAGCTCTCGGCCTGCTTAACCTCGCGGCTCTTGAAGATGTCGGTGATCTTCGTCGCCCCATCGACGATGTTGGCGACGACGGGACCGAAATCGACGCGGATGTCGTCGATGGTCGTGTCGGTGTCCTCGACCACGTCGTGCAGCAGCGCCCCGACAACCGATATGTCGTCGAGCGCGATCTCGGTGGCGACAATCCGGGCGACCTCGACCGGGTGCAGATAATACGGCTCGCCGGAAGCGCGTTTCAAGTCGCGGTGCTTCTCGAACGAGAACCGATAGGCGCGGCGGACCAGCCCTTCGTCGAACCGGGGCAGGTGGGCGCGGCAGGCGGCGAGCAGGTCGTCGAGCTTGGCGACGTAGAGCGCGTCGGCGCCGTCGGGCAGCGGCTCGGATGTTTCCGGAACGGGCGCAGGCGTGTCGTTCAGCGCGGGCGTCTTGCCCGGCCGAAGCAGCACGCGTCCGAAGAGAGAAGGTTTCAACATGGCGTCACCGGGCAACCGATGGGCTCGGGCAGCGGCCCGAGATCGGCGGTCATAGATCTGTGTGACAACAGCTAAACCCAAGCTCTGTGCCGAAGCGCTTCCATTGATGGTCCGACCGGGCTCGAAGGCCGCGCCGGTTCAGGCCGAGCGGGTGGCAGCGGCGGGCAGTCGGTCGCCGAGCGTGGCCGCGAGATCGTCGGGCAACTCGACCATCAGCCGCAGCATGGCGCTGGCGACCGTCTTCCCCTGCGCGTCGAGTTTCAAGCTGACCGTTCCCCCGCCGCCGAGCGTGTTGTGGAGAATAAAGTTCAGCGCGCCGAGGTTGGGCAACTCGTAGCGCTCGACTTCGCCCTCGCAGATGCCAGCGAAATGGGCTTTTACCCGCTCAGTCGTGAGGGTCTCGACGAGCAGCGGATAGACCTCGGGCCAGCGGGCGATCACGCCGCAGTTGGCCGCGTCGCCCTTGTCGCCCGAGCGGGCGTGGGCGAGATGAAGCAGTTGGACGTTCATGCCGTGGGGTTGTAGATCAAAAAGGATGGAGGGAGATACGACATCGGCGCTATGAAGCCAGCCGATCCTCCGGTGCGGGCGGCACGTCGGGCACCCGAGTTAGCAGCCGCTCGAAATCGTCTCGACTGACGGACCCGGTGCGAGCGAGCCGGTTGCGTTGGTAATCCTCGGCAAGCAAGGCGGCAACCTTCTCCGAGAGCGCCCGTTCGACCAGAGCCTCGACGCTGGTTCCTTCGCGGGCAGCCAGACGCCGGGCCTGTTGATACAGCGTGTCGGACACCTGAACGTGCAGCGTACTCATCTCACCCCTCCCCCTGATCGCGCAGAAACTCGGTCGGCGTCACCACCGCGATGCCGAAGCGCTCGGCGCCCCGAAAATCCGTCTGATTGAACGTCACGACCGCAGCGCAACCGGCCGAGATCGCGAGTTCAAGCACCATATCGTCCTTCGGATCGGGCAGATACGGTCGCCAAAGATAGAACACCCGATGCCAGTCCGCCTGCTCGCACAGAAAGGTCAGCAATCGGTCCAGATCCGCCCATGTGAAGTCGGGCAGCATCCCGGCGTCGAACTGTCGGCGCAGCACGTCTTCGTACTCCAGCACCAGCGGCACGGACAAGTGTAAGCTGAACCGGCCGAGACCGATCTGCGACAACAGTCGAAATGCGCCGCCGCGACGAGAGCGCAGCGCGGACACCAGCACGTTGGTGTCCATGACGATCCGGGGCGGATTCGCGGCGGGATCGGGCGCCACTTACATCTCGCGCAGCTCGACGCTGGGGGTGACGGCGGTTTTGGGGATCAGGGCAGGCCAGTAGGCGACGACCTCGCGCGGCTTCGGTCGGCCACCGGCGAACCCGGTCACCGACGGCGGACCGGTCAGAATCAGCGGCGCGAGTTCCATCCCGAATCGCGTCACCGAGGCGAGATCGTGGCCGCGCACGCCGACGCGCAACTGCACTTCTTCAGGGTCGGCGAGCCGGTTCGTCAGCGGACCGTGGCAGGCATCGACGCCGACGAACTCGGTCCGCATCTCGTCGAACGTGAGCCCGAGATCGGCAAGACGGGTGCGGAGAATCTGATCGGCTGCCTTTGCCTTATCTAAAGCCTCCGGCCAGGTGTAGGTCAGCGTCCCGCCCGACATGTAGCCGTCGGAGTAGGCCGCGCTGACCTTGTAGAACGGGGTGCACGGTCGGCCGCCGATGCCGTGGACGCCGACGCGGTTCGGGCCGTCGTCGGTGAGCTGGATCGTGGTGAAGTCGGCGACCACGTCGGGCGTGATGTATTGGGCCGGATCGCCGATCTCGTAGAGCAGTTGCTCCTTGACCGTCGCCGGGCTGACCAGACCGCCGAGCGACTCGTGCTTGGTGACGGTGAACGTCCCGTCGGGTCGCGCTTCGACGATGGGGAAGCCGATATGCGCCAGATCGGGCACCGCGCGCCAATCGCCCAAGAAGTTGCCGCCGGAGGCTTGGCCGCCGCATTCGAGAATGTGCCCGGCGACCGTTCCGGCGGCGAGCTTGTCCCAATCGTCGGCCGTCCAGCCGAACTCGTGGATCATCGGCGCCAGCGTCAGTCCGGTATCGGTCGAGCGGCCCGTGATGACGATGTCGGCCCCGGCGGCGAGTGCTTCGACAATCGGGAACGCGCCGAAATAGACGTTGGCCGAGATGACCAAATCGCGGACGGTCGCCAGCGGCTCGCCGGTTTCCATGTTCGCCAGCTTGACCTCGGGTTTCGCCAGCAGCGCGTCGATCTCGTCGAGAATATTGTCGCCGGTCACGATCCCGATGGTCAGCCCGGTCACGCCGAGCTTTTTCGCTTCGGCGAACACCGCTTCCGCGCACGCTTCGACGTTGACGCCGCCCGCGTTGGCGATGACGCGGATGCCTTTGGCCTTCAACTCCGGCAACACGCGGCCGATGAAGGCCGGGAAATCGGTCGCGTAGCCCAGACGCGGGTCTTTGCGCTTCTGTTTCTGCAAGATGCTCATGGTCACCTCGGCGAGGTAGTCCATGACCAGGTAATCGATGGGTCCGGCGGTGACTTGGCGGACGGGCGCGTCCTGCAAATCACCCCAGAAGCCCTGGCCGCTGGCGATGCGAATGCTGTTTTTCATGGTCGAATTGGGGGACGAAAAAGCCGCTACGGCGGCGGAATGCGGAGTTGTTCGGCGAGTGCGGTGCCGCGCGACCGGGCCGCTTCGGTCAGCCCGAGCCGCTGACCGGGCCAGTCGAGCCGGGTCAGCGCGTCGGCGAGCGGCAAATAGCAGAAAGCGTCGTGCTCGTCGTCGAGCGTCGGGTTGGCGTCGGCCGCGACTTCGGCGCAGAAGACCGGGATCAGGTTGACGCGGTCGGCGTCGGGTTCGTAAAAGCTGGTCACGACCGGAACGCTCCAAGCTCGGAGCGGAACGAAGCCCGTTTCTTCGCGCAACTCCCGCAGCGCCGCCGCCCACGCCGATTCATCGGGCGCGATCTTGCCGCCGACCATCCGCCACGACCCGGCGTAAACCTTCCCCGCCGACCGCCGCAACAGCAGCCACTCGACCGCGCCCGCCGCCGTCTGGCGGCAAACATGGACATCGACGACGCGAACCACCGCCGTGCTCACGAGCGGGCCGTCAGCTTCAGCCCGACGATGCCGACGATGACGAGGCTGATGCAGCCGACCCGCAGCCAGTCTTTCGGCTCGTCAAACAGGATCATCCCGACGGCGGTCATGCCGACGGCACCGATGCCAGTCCAGACGGCGTAGGCGGTGCCGACCGGGATCTCGCGCATCGCCCGAGCGAGCAGGACGAACGACAGGATCATCGCCGCAACGGTCCACGCGCTCGTACCGAGCTTCGTGAACCCGTCGGACCGCTTCAGTCCGGTCGCCCAGACGATCTCCATCATCCCGGCCA
>JBBSVG010000194.1:0-5850 GCA_038233775.1 Bacteroidota bacterium
CCGGCCAGCGCCGCCCGCAACGTCCGCAGCCAGTTCGCACCGATGGCATCGGTTTCGGGGTGCCGCGCTTGATCCAGCTCGTTCGCCAGATCCCATCCCCACAGCGCCGGATGATCGCCGATCCGCTCGGCGACGGCTCGGGCCAGCCGGACTTGTGCCGCGACAAGCGCCGGATCGCCGAACAGATCGCCGACGCGGCGGCTGGTCGGGTGCGGCGTTGGGTCGCCGGGCAGGAAGGCAATCTGACGGGCGCCGCTCGGGTCGGGTTCGCCCGAGAGCGCCCAATCCGGCCACCAGAACGCGCCGCTCATGTTCCCGACGAGCAGCGTCGGCATCAGTTGCAGCCCGGCGTCTTGGGCGATGTCGGCCAGCATCGCGAGCCGGTCGAGCATCAGCGGGTCGATGCGGTCCGGCGTCGGCTGGAAGTCGCTCCAGCGGAGAAAGGTGCGGACGATCTCGACGCCCAAATCGGCCATTTGCGCGTACTCGTCGCGCAAGTGCCCGGCGTCGAACCGGGGCCAAGCGGCCATCGCCGTCCGGCGCGGCCAGTGGTTCATCCCGAGGCGCATCGTTATCCCGGCAGGAAGAAGAACGCGAGGCCGAGCATGATGTAAACGGCCATCAGCAGCACGCCTTCCATCCAGTTCGATTCGCCATCGAGCGCGACGATGTTGACCACGCCGACCGACAAAACGACGGCGAGCACTTCCATCGGGCTGAACAGCAGGTCCATCGGCCGACCGAACAGGTACGAGACGAACACCAGCACCGGCGCGACGAACAGCGCGATCTGGATAGACGAGCCGATGGCGATGTTCAGCGCGAGGTCCATCTTGTCTTTCATCGCGACCATAACGGCCGTCGAGTGCTCGGCCGCGTTGCCGACGATGGCGACCAGGATCACACCAACGAACACCGGCGTCATCCCGATGGCCTCGCTGGCTGGCTCGACCGCACCGACCAGAAACTCGCTCAACAGGGCGACGAACGACGTCGCGACGATCAGTTCGATGATCGCCCGCTTGCGCGACATCGTCGGTTGCTCGGCGTGATGCGCCAGTTGCGACATCGCTTCCGAGTTGGCGTCCTCGTCCTCGCCCTGCCCGTTGTAGAGGTAGGCGTGCGTCTTCAGCGAAAACAGCAGTTGCAGCCCATAGACGACGAACAACAGCACGGCGATCTCGAGCGACAGGTTCTGCTCGATCCGCAACCCGTCGCCGGACAAGCGGGCAACGCCGTGAAAGACGGCCGGGATGACGAGTCCGACGGCCGAGAGCAGCAGCGTCGTCCCGCCGATCCCGGCCGCTGTCCGGTTGAACCGCTGCTGCTTGACCTTGATCCCACCGGCGATCATCGCCGCGCCGAGCACGAGCAGGATGTTGCCGATGATCGAACCGGTGATCGACGCCTTGACCACGTCGTAGAGCCCGGCGTGGAGCGCGAACAGCGCGATGATCAGCTCGGCCGCGTTGCCGAAGGTCGCATTGAGCAATCCGCCGATCCCGGCGCCCAACTGTTCGGCCAGCGCCTCGGTCGCGTGCCCCATCCGGCCGGCCAGCGGGACGATCCCGAGCGCGCTGAGAGTGAAAACGATCAGCGGCGACCAGTGCAGCAGCTCGGCCATGATGGCGAGCGGGACAAACACGAGCAGCAGGTTCAGCAGACCAATGCGCTTCAGCATGAGATCGGGGTTGGGGAGAAAGGCGGTTGTTGAGCGGTCAACCAAAAATCTCTGCGGGTCGTGCAACCTTTGGCCGGGGTCGGCCCGTCTAAGGAGCAGAAGCGGCCGACCTGATCACTCGACCGCCCAACCCCGAAGCACACCGCAACCCGAGGATCAACCGATGAAACTGTCCGCCTTCGCCCTGATGCTGTTGACCGCCGCGCCGTCGGTCAGCTCCGCCGCCCAGACCGACCCCGCTCGGGTCGCCCAAGTCCGCCAGTCGATCCAGTCGCAGATGAGCGCCGAAATGACGGCCGAGCGGAACCGCAACGCCCAATCGGTGCTGGCGACCAAGTCGCCCGACTTCGCCGCGACGATGGCCGACGGCGCGCCGATGAACCGGGCCGAGATGGAGACCGCGACGAAGGCCCGACTCACCGCCCTCGTGACCCTCGCCGACGACGCTGGCGCGACCATCGACAGCCTGACCGTGCAGAACCACGAGGCGACGGTGTACGCCACCCGGCACGACGACCGGACCGCGACGGTGGACGGGCAGTCGGTTCACCTGACCGGTGACACCCGGCAGCGGGAATCGTGGACCGAGACGAACAGCGGCTGGCTGCTGCGCCGGGTGGACGTGCTCTCCGACGGCTCGACCGACGCCGACGGCCAAGCGCTCGGCCGGGTCATCTGGACCGACGGTGTTGCTGCTGCGAAGGCGAAGGTTGCCGCCGAGCGTCAGGCCGATCCGGGCGCCGTCCCGTTTGCCGCTGCGACGCTGAACCATGTGGGTCAGGATCTGCTCGAACGCGGCCGGACGAAAGACGCCATCGCCGTCTATCAGATGGTCGTCAAGGCCTATCCGGCCGACGCCGACGCCTTCGCCGGGCTGGCCGACGGGTTCGCAAAAGACGGCGACAAGGGGCTCGCGATGCAGTTCTACAGCCGAGCGCTGTCGATCAACCCGCAGCACGCCGCTGCCTCGCAGAAGCTGGCTCACTTGCAGGGTCAGGGCCGGTAAATCGCCCCACTTCGGACGATGCACCCTCGGGGGACGCCGCTCATCACGGCGTCCCCCGCTTCCTTGGCGGTGTTCAGAGATGTGTGAAGTGGGGATGCCGGTTCGGGCAATCTAACCCCTCCCCGTCGGGGAGGTGGCGCGACAGCGCCGGTGGGGCGTCGTTGTTATCCCGGCCGACTCAACGACGCCCCCCGCTCGGGTCCGCCGACTGCCCCCCGGCGGGGGGCGGTTGGAGCGGCGCACCCATCCAGCCTTTCTGCGTACCGCTCGGTCAGACCGTTGCGCCTTTGCCGAGCGTCTGTAGCGCGCGGGCCTCGAAACCGCCCTCGGATTGCTCGTAGTCGATGGCTTGGACGGCGGCGATGGCGGCGGAGAGCGTCGTCAGGAACGGAACTTTGTGTCGGAGCGCGGTCCGCCCCATCGTGTGCTCGTCGTGCCGGGCGCGCGAGCCGAGCGGCGTGTTGATGACGAGCTGGACCGCTTTCGACCGGATGATGTCGGCCACGTCCGGTTCCTCGTGCTGCCGCTGCCCGATCTTCGGCACCGAGCGGGCCTGAATCCCGGCCGATTGCAGAAACGCGGCCGTGCCCGGCGTCGCCAGCAAGGTGAAGCCCTGACGGCTGAGGTCGCGAGCGAGTTGGATGAGCGTCGGTCCCTTGTCGCCGTCGTTAAGCGAGAGCAGCACCGTGCCGGTCTCGGGCAGCGTGGACCACGCGCCCGAACTGGCTTTGGAGTACGCTTCGCCAAACGAGGCGCCGAGGCCCATCACCTCGCCGGTCGAGCGCATCTCGGGACCGAGGAAGACGCCGGAGAGCGGGAACTTGTCGAGCGGCAGGACCGACATCTTGACCGCCACGCCGCGAGGCACCGGCATCTCGGTCAGCCCAATCTCGGCCAGCGACTCGCCGAGCATCGTGCGGACGGCGATGCGGGCAAGCGAGACGCCGGTGGTTTTCGAGACGAACGGGATCGTCCGGCTGGCCCGAGGGTTGGCCTCGAGGACGTACACCGTCCCGCCCTTGACCGCAAACTGGATGTTCAGCAGCCCGTGCGCGCCGACGGCTCGGGCGATCCGGGCCGTGTGCGATTTCAGCGTGGCGAGTTGTTCGTCGCCGATCAAGATTGGCGGCAGGACGCACGACGAATCGCCCGAATGGATGCCCGCTTCCTCGATCTGCTCCATGATCCCGCCGATGACCACCGTCCCATCACCATCGACGACCGCATCGACATCGTACTCGAACGCATCTTCCAAAAACTGGTCGATGAACAGCGGCTTCTCCGGCGTGACCTCGACGGCCTCCTGACCGTAGGCGGCCAACTCGTCGGGCGCGTAGAGAATCCGCATCGCGCGGCCGCCCAAGACGTAACTCGGCCGGACGAGCACCGGGTAGCCGATCCGCTCGGCGACCTTTGCAGCCTCGTCGAGCGAACTGGCGACGCCGTAGCTCGGATGGTCGATGTCGAGCGAACGGAGCACGCCAGCGAACCGCTCGCGGTCCTCGGCCAGATCGATCCCTTCGGGCTGCGTCCCCAAGATCGGCACGCCCGCTTCCTGCAACTGGTGCGCGAGTTTCAGCGGCGTTTGGCCGCCGAAGGTCAGCACGACGCCGAGCAACTCGCCCGCCGAGCGCTCCAGCTCGACGATGTTCATCACGTCCTCGAACGACAATCCTTCGAAATAGAGCTTGTCGGGGATGTCGTAATCGGTCGAAACCGTCTCGGGGTTGCAGTTGACCATGATCGCTTCGACCCCGGCCGCCTTCAACGCGAGCACGGCCTGGGTGCAGCAATAGTCGAACTCGATTCCCTGGCCGATCCGGTTCGGACCCGAGCCGAGGATGATCACCTTGCGCCGATCCGACGCGACGGCCTCGTTCTCCTCGTCGTAGGTCGCGTAGTGGTACGGCGTCGTCGCGGCGAACTCGGCAGCGCACGAATCGACGGTCTTGAACACCGGCTTGACGCCGAGCGAGAGCCGGAGGAACCGCACCTCGGCCTCGGTCATCGACCACAGCCGGCCGATCTGCCGGTCCGAGAACCCCGCCTGTTTGACCCGACGAACGAGCGTCGTCAATCGGCCCGGTTCGGTGCGGGCGACCTCGCGGGCGCTGCGCAGCGCGTTTTCGAGATCGACCAACTGGCTGACCTTCTCAAGGAACCACGGATCGACGCCGGAGAGCTTGAAAATCTCGTCCAGCGGTAAGCCCAGCTGAATCGCCTCGCGCAGCCGGAAGATCCGCTCGGGTCCGGCCGGTTTGGCGAGCAATCCGCGCAGCTCGCTCTGCCGGGCGCGGTGCTCGGCGGGCGTCAGTCGGCTCGGGTCGAACCGGTCCTTCGAGTCGTTGCCCAGTCCCCAGCGACCGGTTTCAAGCGAGCGGAGCGCCTTCTGCAACGCTTCCTTGAACGTCCGGCCGAACGCCATCACCTCGCCGACCGACTGCATCTGCACGCCGAGCGCCGGTTCGGCCGAGCCAACTGTCGGGCGGAATTTTTCGAAATCGAAGCGCGGCACCTTGACGACGACGTAGTCGATGGTTGGCTCGAACGACGCGGGCGTGCGACCGTTGGTGATGTCGTTCGGCAGCTCGTCGAGCGTGTAGCCGAGCGCGAGTTTGGCGGCGATCTTGGCGATGGGAAAGCCGGTCGCCTTGCTCGCAAGCGCGCTGGAGCGGCTGACGCGGGGGTTCATCTCGATCACGCGCACGTCGCCAGCGGCCGGGTGGACGGCGAACTGGATGTTCGATCCACCGGTATCGACGCCGACGATGCGGATGACCTTCAGCGCCTCGTTCCGCAGCCGCTGATACTCACGGTCGGTCAGCGTCTGCACCGGGGCGACCGTGATCGAGTCGCCCGTATGGACGCCCATCGGGTCGAGGTTCTCGATGGAGCAAACGATGATCGCGTTGTCTTTCGAGTCGCGAACGACCTCCAACTCGAACTCCTTCCACCCGAGCAGGCTTTCCTCCAGCAGCACCTGACCGATGGGCGACGCCGCGCAGCCGCGAGCGATGGTCGCCTCCATTTCTTCGACCGTGTAGGCGACGCCGCCGCCGGTTCCGCCAAGCGTGAACGACGGCCGGATGATGACCGGCAGGATGCCCCCAAGTCCACCCGCTGGCCGGTCGAGCGCCCACAGCCGCCGCCCTTCCTCGACCGA